>PMLH01000024.1 GCA_003159055.1 Myxococcales bacterium | reverse complement strand
CGACTACGACACCGCCGACCGCCTTTACTTCGAGCCACTCACCCGCGAGGACGTGCTCGAAATCATCGACGAGGAAAAGCCCGAGGGCGTGATCGTGCAGTTCGGCGGGCAGACGCCGCTGCGGCTCGCGGTGCCGCTGCAAAAAGCCGGCGTGCGGCTGCTCGGCACCAGCGCCGATGCCATTGACCGCGCGGAAGATCGCCAGCGTTTCGGCGAACTAGTCAGCAAACTCGGCCTGTGCGCTCCCGCCTGGGGTACGGCACACGGCTTGGAGGAGGCGCGGATCATCGCCGAACGTATTGGCTATCCGGTGATGGTGCGGCCGTCGTATGTCCTCGGTGGACGCGCGATGGAAATCGTCTACGATGCCTCGGGCCTCGAAACCTTCGTCGGCCGCGCGCTGGAAGCCGCCCGCAAGGAAAGCCTGGCATCAGGCGGCGGTCGCGGTGACGAGTCCGCACCGATTCTGGTCGACCAGTTTCTGCGCGACGCAATCGAGGTCGACGTGGACGTGGTTGCCGACGGGCACGACGTCGTGATTGGCGGCGTGATGGAGCACATCGAAGAGGCCGGCATTCACTCGGGTGATTCTGCCTGCGTCTTGCCGCCCCACTCGCTCCCGGCCGCCACCGTCCTAGCCATCAAGGAACAGTCGCGTGCCCTGGCCCGCGAGCTGGACGTGCGCGGCCTGATGAACGTGCAATTCGCGGTTCCCCGCGACGGCCGCGGCATCTTCATCTTGGAAGTGAATCCGCGCGCCTCGCGCACGGTGCCCTTCGTCTCGAAGGTCATCGGCGTACCGCTGGCCAAGGTCGCCGCGAGAATCGCGGCCGGGCGCACCCTGAAAGAGCTTGGCATCCGCGAGGTCGTGCCGAAGCACATCGCGGTCAAGGAAGCCGTGTTCCCGTTCGTAAAGTTCGGCGGCGTCGACATTCTGCTCGGCCCCGAAATGCGCTCGACCGGCGAGGTGATGGGCATCGATCGCAGCTTCGAAGCGGCCTTTGCCAAGAGCCAGCTCGCGGCCTCGATGCGCCTGCCGGTCCCCTCCGATGTTCCCGGCGGCAAGCCGATGACCGCGTTCATTGGCGTGAAAGACGCCGACAAGGATCTTGCGATTCCGATTGCTCGCACCTTGGTCGGGCTCGGCTTCCGCATCATGGCCACCGGCGGAACCCACCTGCACCTGTCAGCGGCCGGGGTTGCCTGCGAGCGGGTGAACAAGGTCCGTGAAGGGCGCCCGCACTGCGTCGACCGCATGCTTGACGGCGACGTCCATCTGGTGGTCAACACCACCGCGGGTGCGGCGTCGATCAAGGATTCCTTCTCCCTGCGTCGGACTGCGCTCATGCGTGGCTTGCCCTACTACACGACCATGTCAGCCGCCCGTGCTGTCGCCGACGCCATCGCAAGGCTGAAGGCCGGCAGCATCTCCGTCTGCTCGCTCCAGGAATACCAACATGGCTGATCGGTTTCCCATGACCCCGCGCGGCCAGCGAAAGCTGCGCGACGAGCTCAAGCGTCTGCGCGAAGTCGAACGGCCCAAGAACGTGCAGGACATCGAGATTGCGCGTGCACACGGCGACTTGTCGGAAAACGCGGAGTACTCCGCGGCAAAGGAGAAGCAAAGTTTCATCGAGGGGCGAATCCGCGAGATTGAAGGCACGATTGCGCTGTCGGAAGTGATCGATCCCGGCAAGCTGTCCGGCTCGCGTGTGGTGTTCGGCGCCACCGTGCGCCTGACCGACACGGATTCCGGCGACGAGGTGGTCTACAGCATCGTGGGCGACCACGAAGGCGACATCAAGGAAGGGCGCATCGCGATCTCGGCGCCTCTGGCACGCGCCCTCATCGGTCGCGAACAAGGCGACACGGTCAACCTGCGCACCGCCAAAGGCTCGCGCGAATACCAGATCGAAGAGATCAAGTTCGTCGCGGTCGACGAAGCCTAGTTCTTGCCGCGTAGTTCGGCCGGCCGGTCCGCATGAGCAACATCCAGGCTGTCTTTCTCGACCTCGGCAACGTCCTCGCCTTCCACGACGATCCGGTGTTGTTCCAGCGCATGTCCGCCTGGGGCGGCGCCGATCCGGCGGATATCCGCAAGCGCATGCTTGAGCTCTGGGCTCCCATCAACCGCGGGACGCTGGCCGGGGACGACCTGCGCGGCGCAGTCTGTCGTGCCGCCGGGTCGAAGACGCCGATGGAGGCCGAGCCATTCTTCGAGATGTGGAGCTGCCACTTCCGCGTGCACCACGAGATTCTGCCCATGGTCGATGCGCTGCTTGGTCAGGTGAAAGTGTTGCTGCTTTCCAACACCAACGAAATGCATTGGCGCTTCGTGCGGCCGCTGATTCCGCAGTTCGAACGTTTCCACGACTGCGTGATCTCCTGCGACCTGCTCCTCGCCAAGCCCGATCCCGAGATCTTCGAGGTCGCCCGCGCCCGCGCCGGCGTCGCCCCCGAAAACGCCGCCTACTTCGACGACGTCAAGATCTTCGTCGACGCCGCCTGCGCGCTCGGCATCCAGGGCCGCGTCTTCACGACCGCGGACAACTTTCGAAAGCAACTCGGCGAGCTTGGCCTGACGGTCTGATCACATCGTGTCGGTGGCGCCGGCGTCGACCACGGTCGTGTCGATGGAAACCGAGGCGTCCGGCGGGAGCGCTGGTTCGGCGTCGATGGTCGGCTCGACCTCGGGACCGCTGGCCGAAGGAACGTCCGGTGTGACACCTGTGTCGGTCGTGGAACCAACGTTCGGCTTGCAGGTCCCGTTCCCCGAGCTGCCCTCCGAGCAATAGAGCCCACTCGAACAGTCAGAGTTGATCTGGCAGCGCTCGCCTTCGCTCTGACCGCATCCGCCTGCCAATAGCAAAGCGAGTACGGAGGTGCCAAGACAAGCAGGGAAACCGAAGATCCGTCGCATGGAGGGCTGACTTACCATTCCAGTCCGCGTTCGTAAAGCCCGGTCCGTGGTAGTTTCTGTCTATGTTGCGCCGCACGCACTTCATGGTTGCCGGCCTCGCGCTGCTGTCGGGGCTCGCCTTCACCTTCGCCTTGCAGGCCAAGCCCAGCAAAAAGCTGACCGCCCAGGAGCGTGACACCCGCGCCTTCCTCGACATCATGAGCGGTACGCTGCAGCCGCTGCAAGCCGTGGCCAATCAAGCCGCCTGGG
>PMLH01000292.1 GCA_003159055.1 Myxococcales bacterium | reverse complement strand
GCCGTCCTTCTTCAGGGTGATGCTGGCGTCTCCGCTCTTGAGGACCATCTCGTCCCCAGCATCGAACGCGAGTTTGTTGGTCACACTCAGTGTGTCGCCCCCGGAGATGGACTGCTTTCTGCTGGCGCTGACGCCCAGGGTTTCGGCCTTGGCAAGGTTGACTTTCCGCGCACCCTTGATGGTGACGGTTTCGTCCTTGCCTACGGTCTCGGTACGCCCGCCGCGGATCTTGATGGTTTCATCCTTGCCGACCTTTTCAGTCCGAGTTCCGGTGATCGAGAGGTCCTCATCTTTGTCGACGATCTCGGTCCGGCTCCCCGAAATGGTGATGGTCTCGTCCTTGTCCACGGTTTCAGCGCGACTTTCGTGGATGGTGATTTTCTCGTTCTTGGTGACCTCCTCCTTGCGGTTTCCGCCGACCGTTGTGGTCTCGTCGCTGACCACATTCTTCACACGATCGTGCTGGACGTGGCGGGTCTCGTCGTTCTTGACCAGAATGCCGAGGTCTTTTTCGGCCTGCAGATAGACTTCTTCTTTGCCCTTCAGATCTTCAAAGCGCAGCTCGTTGAAGTTGTCGGCCGCGCCCGCCTTGCTGCTGCGGCTCTTGATCCCGCTCTGGGTCTTGTTGTCGGGCAACGCATAGGGCGGCATGTTGTCGGCGTTGTACAAACTCCTGGTCACGATGGGTCGGTCGGGGTCCCCGTCGAGGAAGCTGACGATGACCTCGTGCCCGATGCGTGGGATGTGCATCGCGCCCCACTGCTTGCCCGCCCAGACCTGCGCTACCCGCACCCAGATGGACGACTTTTCGTCGCGTTCGCCCAGGCGATCCCAATCGAACTGCACTTTGATTCGCCCGTACTGGTCGGTGTAGATCTCTTCGCCACTTGGCCCCACCACGATGGCGGTCTGCGGCCCATCGATGCGGGGCTTGGTCGCGGTGCGCGCCGGGCGGAACTGCGACTGGCTGTCAAGCAACGTGTACAAGACCCTGTAGGGCTCGTCACTCTCGGCGACGTCGCCGGTCTCGTACTGGTTGATGCTGACCGAGTAGCGCGCCGATGTGATGAGGTACTTCTTGTCGAAGTCGTCATCCTTCCAGAACGGATTGTATTGGGCCCCGAGAGAGAGCGGCTTTCTCAGTTGGACCAGATCGCCAACTCCGAGCCCCATGGTATTGCCCTCGATCTCGACGGGGGTGTGGGCCACCTCGTCGCCCTCCCGGCGCACGATGGCTTCTGCGGATGCATCTGGCGCTTCGTAAAGGCCGCCAGGATAGTCGTAGTCCTCGAACGCGTCGCCAGGACACCGGGCGAGAGAAAACGCCTTCTCAATCTGGGGAGCCATCGGACGCAGCTTGGTGTAGTCGTAGCCACGGAGGACCGAGTACTTGCCTGGATGGAGCGATTCGGCCGGGCTGAGGGACCAAAAATGCTCCTCCTCGCTTGCCTGCTTGTGCTCCCTGGGCAGGTACAGGACCTGCTCGTACCCAGGGACCGTGGCGTGGGCGGAGACGGAATCGGCCATGATCAGGGTGTGCTTGTCGTTCTCGTGCTTGAAGAAGTAGTAGATGCCTTCTTCCTCGAGCAGACGTTGCACGAAGTTGAAGTCGGTCTCCCGGTACTGGACCGTGTATTCGCGCGTCCGATAGGTGCCCTGCAGCGCGCCGGATTCGACGTCCGTGAATCCGCGTTTGGCGAGGGTTTCGGCGACGTGGGTGGGCGCGTTCCCGTCGAACAGGATGCGGCAGTCGCGGGCGTATTCGAAAAGTGCAAGCTTGGAGCTTAGGACCGCCTCGTAGCGGGTGTGGCGCATGGACGGGCCCGTCTTAGCGAAGTAGCTGACGATGCCGTTGAAGTAGCGGTAATCGCCCGTGTCGAGCTTGAGGTGGACAGTCATCGACTGTCCGAGCACGTCGTCGACCGAGATGTCGGGGTCCTCGGAAAGCAGGGTCAGGCTGTAGCTCGACGGCGCTCCCAGCCTCTCGCTGCCATGAAAGGTCTCAAGCAGCAGTACTCCCTCGGCAAGGGGGCCGGTCACCTTCGTGTCGCGTCCAAGTAGAGCCATGGAAGATTCTTTGGGCTAGGGGTGAAGATGCGTCAGCCTACACCGCACTACGATTCCAGCAAAGCGGCGCCTATGAACTCGGCCATATCGAGTCGATGCGAGGCGCAATGTGGCCGACGTCACCTCGCCCCGTGGATTGCGTGCCGCCCGCGCGGAAATTCGCACCCCGCGCGCGAGCTTGCGGGAGTAAGCTTATCCGCGCAGGGTGCCTTGATGTCCCACTCCCCGTCATCTCGATGTCCCACTCCCCGTCAACGCTGTTGCCTGCAGCAGCTCTGCATGCGCCGGACAACGTGGCTCGCGGTCGTATGGCTGGGCCTTGGCTGCAAACAACCGGTCGTGACGGGCCAGAATGGCCAGCCGGACAGCGCAGGCCCCGGCAGGAAGGATGCCGGCGTCGATGCCCCCGGCCAGGTGCTGGTCCTGCCCGACGCCCTGCTAAGCGACGCGGGGCCGGCGGAGGAAGACAGTGCCTGCAGCCGCTCCGTGAACCTGAGGGGCGTGTCCATCACACGCCCCGTCCCGTTCGATGTCGTCATCGTCGCCGACAACTCGGATAGCCTGAGCTGGTCGCGCGACAGCCTGTCGGCGGGCCTCAAGAACTTGCTCACGCGGGTGCACGGCCACGACGCCCGCTTCTTCGTACTGACCACCACCCAGTACGGCGCTTCCAGCCAAGCCGCGGTTTCGCCCCTCACAGGCAAGGATTTGGTCAGCTGGCATGACTCCGTCTCGGGTTCTGCCTACCTGAACGAGATGACCGCATACGGTCAGGCGTGCGTCGATGGCAACGGCGCGCCCAGGACCTGCCCGAAGCCGCCCCACACGTACACCGATAGCTGGAAGGTGAACGGTACCTGGCAGTTCATGATGCCTACGCCTGTCGCCGAGATCAACTCCGCGATGGACGATGCCGCAATCGCCGTGCAGCAGAAGCGCATCGCCGACGCAATCCTCGCCCTCGGCGGCGGCGGCTCGCAGCAGGAGCAGCCGATCTGCACCCTGCTTCGCTACATTGGCCAGAGCCCCGCGGTCCTGCCCAAGCACGCCGTGTTCGTCGTGCTCTCCGACGAGGACGACACCAGCCCGCCAAACGTGTGCGTCGCGAGCTACCAGGCCAGCCAGCAGGTGAGCACCAGCTCGGGCGCAATGACTTTGTGCGATAGCAATTGCCCAGAGTACATTTACTATACCAACAAGCCGAACCAGCAGGAGCACCTCGACTTCAGCTGTGTGCCCGTCGACGACAAGGGGACGGTGTACCCAGACAAGGCCACGAAGAAGTCGTTGGTCACGAAGAGCTCCACCCAATGCGGGGTAGACGCGGGAGACACGACGGTGGCCTGTGTCGACGCGGATCTCACGAAGGCAGGCGTCGAGTGCGGCGCCGGCATGGTGGTGCAGAAATGTACGCGCGTGTGCTCCGCGAGTGGGGGCTCCCTGCAATGCAGCCTGAGCCGAACCGACAACAAGACCGACATTTGCACCCAGCCCTTCGATCAAAGCGGCGTTCACTACGCGAACTTGGCCGACTATTGTTCGCACTTGAATGGCACGGGCTGGGGGACGTGTATGGTGGAGGGCCTCAAGCCCGTCACTACCGACGCCGGGGGAATCAGTGCTTCCTACTCGGAACAGACGACTCCGCTCGTCACGGCGCAGGACACGGCGGCGATGATCCAGACATTCAAGAGCAGCGCCGACAGCCTCATCGGAAGGAGCAACTATTCGATCGAGTCGATCGTGCTGGATCCCGCGTTTAGTTGCCCGCTTAGTCCAGGCCAGAGCTACGGGACCAACCTGCGCTCGCTGGCAAGCAGCGCGAACGACGTCTTTCCGCTCTGCCAGGACTACGCGCCCGCGATCGAGCGCATCGCGACCTTCGCCGACTACTTGATCCAGACCACGTTCTCCCTTGACCTGGACGCGTACGAGGCCGTCGATTCGGTCGTCGTGACCAGCAAGCAGGGCGTGCAGCGCACAGTGGCGGCCACCAGCTACGCCTATGATCGCGCGGCGAAACTCCTGCGCTTTGGCACCGGAGTACTAACCGCGCAAGACGATTCGCTTTCGGTGAACGTCGCCCGATACTGCCAGATCATCATCGAGTAGCACCACCGCGAAGAGACGCTGTCTACCGCGCGGGGAGGGCGACCTCCCCGTAGATGCCGCCCGGTACGGGAGCCAGCCAAACGACAGGGCGAAAGGTGCCCGAAGCGCCGCCGGACATCGTCCGCGGCCAGCTGGGTGCCAAAGAGAAGCCAAGCGTCGGGTGAGGGTTGGTAGCAGACCACCTGCAGGAGCTCGCCCGGCTACTGGCGTTCGCCGATCGAGGCACGAAGCATCGAGACCCTGGCCATCCTCGCGAAATGCCTGAGGATGAGGAAGGCAGCCACCAAGGCTCAAGACAGAGCTGCACTCCGGCGCTGAGGCCGCAAGGGCGGGCATCGAGGTGTGACACCGGTCTCACATGTGGGACCTCAGTTCCCCTAAAAATAGTGCCGAAAAATAGTGCCTTTGAGGGGATCTATTAGAAGTCCAATTGGAGTATTCTGGAAGCCTGCCATCTATGCCCCGCGGTTCAGACCCATTGGCAGATCACCTCGCAAAAGGAGCAAGCATAATGAGTAACTTACGATTGGGTTTGGTGGGCCTACTTGGAACAGCGAGTTTGCTCGTCGTTGGATGCGATCCTAGTTCGAGCGGTGGAACCTCGCAGAGACCGATCGATTCCACTGAGGCCACGACAACCGTGAACCAGCGTGTGGATGAGCTGGTTGCCGGCCTTGCTGATTCCACAGCACAGCTCGACACGACCGACAGCACCACCGTGGCAACCAAGAGTGTTGGCTCGGCACTTGGCAGTTCCTCAGCGTGCCCCGTGAGCGGAAGCACGAGCGGTGGTTCCACGAGCACGGCCGGCAGCACGTTTGACGGCGTCCCAGCCTCAACCACCAAGGGACTCGATGATCTCCTCCATCAAGCCGCCAAGGCAGCCAAGGACCACGTATTTCGCGAGGAATTCGTGGAAGTCAAAGATGGCAACCAGGTCGTGTACAAGATCAATCCTGCTTCGGCATGCGGCACAGATACAACGTGCGTCGAGAAGCTGACCCAGAACCCAATAAGATTCAAGGTCACCGCGAACAGCGATGATACGCTCAATGTTTCACTGCTCGTCGGCGAGGCACAACACACCCCTGCCACCGCCGTGCTCAGTCCGAAGAAGCTCTCGGTTCGCCTCAACCTCGCCGAGGTCATGGACACGGTTCGCCTGTTCATGACGGCGGACGCTCAGAAGAATCTCCCCGAGCGCCTCAATGGTGTCTTTGAAGGGGCGCTCGAGAAGCGTGCAGAAAACGACTTTGCCATCTCGGGATCCATCATCGAGAAATTCGATTTGTTGACTGGACAAGCCAAGGGCAAGCCCGTCTCGGTTACGATTCAACCCTCCAGTCCCACCTCGCAGATCACCATCAATTCCGCGACCAATACTCTCGGATACTTGGCTGATCTCGAGGCGGTTGACGTTCAGGTGGCTGGCGCCGCTGTTTGCAACAGCAAGTGCGGCACCAAGGAACAAACTGGAACCTTCTCGGCGCACTTGGGTGGTTTCACCGGACAATTTTCCGTTACCAAGGGCGCGACGGATCTCACCTTCTCGGGCCTCGGGCTCGGAAACAGCACTTCCTACGTTGCTCTCAACAACGATCGCTTGGGAACCCTGGATGTCAATCCGAACAATGGCCGCAAGTTCAGCGTGAACTTCAAGAAGACCGCCGAGGGTACCCTGGTTACCTTCGATCCAGCGCTTGATATCAAGCTTGCCCTGATGCTGAACAAGCTGTCGGAGTCGTTGCGCGTGGACATGCCGGCGTGGCTGTCCAACGAGATCTTCGACGTGATGCTGGGTGGCGCAGCCAAGCCCTCGGTGCTGGTGCCGGGTCCAACCTGCGATTCAAATGGCAACTCGACATCCAAAGACCAACTCAAGGTCGTGACCGGTAACTTGAGCCTGAGCTCGAGCTCACTTTCAGGCCCGGTGACCGTGGCGGCCGGCATGTGTCTTTTGCCCGTGAGCGGCGCGGACAGCAAGTCCAACCCGTTTAGCCGGCTGCAATCCGGTACCTGCCAGTAGCGTTCATCGATAGCCGCGCCATCGCTATCGGCGTTTCGCCATCGCCTGCAAGCGATCCACGATGGCTTCGGCGGCGCATGGTCGCGCAAGCTCGTGCATGGCTTTGCCCATCGCCATTCGCCTGGGGCGGTCACTCGCCAGCGTCGCGATTGCGGCGGCGATATCGTCCGCAGTCGACTTGCGCTGATCCAAGACAATGGCCGCGCCCGCCTCGGCGAAGTGAGCTGCATTTTTGCTTTGGTGATCATCGGCGGCGGTGGGCAGTGGAATCAGAATCGCGGGCTTGCCGACGATCGCCAGCTCGGCCAGAGTCAGCGCACCGGCCCGGCCGATCACCAAGTCTGCGGCGCCGTAGGCCGTCGCCATGTTTTCGATGAAAGCGGAAACCTGCACCCGGCTGTCGAGCCCGAGCTCGCGGTAGCGCGCCTGAATGCGCTCGAAATCCGTGTTGCCGGTCTGGTGAACCAGGGAAAAATCGACTTTCTTCTTCGCAAGAATGGAAGCCGCCCCGACCACCAGCTCGCTCACCGCGCGCGCGCCTTGGCTGCCGCCCACCACGAGAATGCGCAGCCCATTTTCGGCCAGCGAATCGACCACGCTCTCCAGCGCAGCCACGATCGCCCTACGTACCGGATTGCCCAGTCGCTCGATTTTGCGCGCAGGAAATAGTCGCGCGGCCCCGTCGAAAGCGATGAACACCGAGCGCACCAGCCGCCCCAGGATTCGATTGGTGATGCCGGGCGCGCTGTTCTGCTCCTGGATCGCGGTCGGATACCCAGCCAGCGCCGCCGCCAGCACCATCGGGCCCGAGGCATAGCCGCCTACGCCCACGACGACGTCGGGGCGAAACCTGCGCAGAATCGAAAACGATTTCAGGAGCGCGAGCGGCAAGCGAAACAAGCCGCGCACGGTTCCGGCAAGACCCATGCGCGCAAGGCCGCTCACTTCCAAGGTTTCGAGCACGTACCCTGCCGCGGGAACGGCACGGGTTTCGATGCCGCGGCTCGTGCCCACGAATAGTACCTCGCTGCCGCCGCGACGGATCGCCTCGTCGGCGAGGGCGATGCCGGGGAACAGGTGCCCGCCCGTGCCACCGCCGGCAATCAGGAGCTTCACTCAGCGTACCTCGACCACGACTTGCACGTCGGCGACGCCGTTGCGGCGATTCTTCGACCGGCCGCGCACCGTGCGCAGGCTTTGCCACAAGCTCATGCGCGACGGCTCGGGGGCACGTGCGGAAATGTTGGCAAGCACGCCTGCCATGAACAGGCTTGTCACCAGCGCGGTCCCGCCGTAGCTGACGAACGGCAGCGGAAGTCCCTTGGTTGGCAAGAGCCCCAGCACGACGCACATGTTGACGATGGCCTGTAGTCCGAATAGACAGGTGATGCCGAACGCCAGGTAGCAGCCGTAGGGGTCGCGCGCACGCATGGACGCGCGCAGCCCGCGCCACACGAGCAGCGCGAACACCGCGAGCACGGCGAGGATTCCCAAAAGGCCAAGCTCTTCACCGACCACGGCGAGAATGAAATCGGTGTGCGCTTCGGGCAGGAAGAAAAGCTTCTGGTGGCCCTGGCCCAAGCCCTGACCCCAGATGCCGCCCGACCCGACGCTGATGAGAGATTCGTAAAGCTGGTAGCCGATATCCCGGCGGTATTGCCAGGGATAAAGGTAGGCCAGGATCCGCTTCATCCGCCAGGATTCGCCGGTGATGAAGACCTTCCAGCCTACCGGCGCGGCGATGAGAACCGAAATCAGGATGTAGCTGGTCCGGGTTCCGGCGACGAACATCAGGCCAAGCGCCGTGACCCCGATGATGACCGCGGTGCCAAGATCGGGCTGCTTGAGCAAGAGCCCGAGAAACACGCCGGTCATCATCAGCGGGGGCAGAAAGCCCATGGAGAAATCCCGCACCTTCTCCGCCTTGCGCGCGAGCAGTACCGCCAAATAGAGCGCGAGCGCGAACTTGGCCAGCTCGGACGGCTGGAACGACAGCGGCCCCAGACGGAACCAGCGCACGGCCCCGTTGATGGATGGGCCGAGCTTCAGCACGGCAGCCAGCAGCAAGGCGCTGGCGAACAGCAGCGGGTAGGTGATCTTGCGATAGACCGAATAGTCAAGGCGCATGCCGAGCAAGAAGGCGACCAACCCGGCGCCGGCGTAGATGGCTTCGCGCTTGAGAAAATAGGTCCAGTCGCTGTAGGTCTTGGCCGCGAAGACCGCGCCGGCGGAAAAGACCATCACCACGCCAAAACCGGTCAGTGCCAACACCGCCGCCACCAAGAGCAGGTCCGGCCCCTGTGGCGCGGCGGCGACGCGCTCACCGAGCTCGCCGGGTAGGTCGCGCTTACGCGACGGCAGCCAGGCAGCGATGCGCTCGCGCAACGTCATCAGTCGACCTCGGGATCGATCGGGATTTTGTCCGACGTGCTGCTGATGAGTGTCTGGACGGCGGTCCGGAACACCTCAGCACGGTGGGCATAGTCGCGGAACATGTCGAAGCTGGAGCACGCCGGCGACAACACGACTGCGTCGCCGCGTTCCGCCAGGTTCGCTGCCTTTTCCACGGCTTCGTCCATGTCCGATGCCATCTCCACCGGCACGACGCCGATCAGGGCGGCGCGAATCTTGGAGGCAGCCTCACCGATCAGGACCGCAGCTCGCCCGTTCCTCTTCATCACCTCGGCCAGCGGCGCGTAGGATCCGCCTTTGTCCTTGCCGCCTGCGATCAGCACTACCTTGCGCGGAAATCCGTCGAGCGCGGCGACGACGGCCCCGACGTTGGTGCCCTTGGAATCGTCGTAGAACGCGATGTCGTTGAAATCACCCACCAGTTCCATCCGATGAGCAAGCGGCCGGAACGCCACCAGCGCATAGCGCGCCTCTGCCGGCAATGCCCCGAGCAGGCGCGCTGCCACCAGGGCCGCGAGCGCGTTCTCTTGATTGTGGCGCCCAACCAGTCCCGGCAGTTGCGCCGGGTAGTACTCGACCGGACCGCCCGGCAGGCGAACGCACAGCGAATCGTCTTCAACCCAGGCGCCGACGCCGAGCGCGCGATGGGTGGAAATGAGGATGCACCGACTCTGGATCCTGCGAGCGGCGAGCTCGACATTGGCATCGTCGATGTTGAGCACGGCGAAGTCCGACGCTGTTTGGGCTGCGAAGATGCGCTGCTTGGCCTCGATGTATTTGGAGAAATCCGGATAGCGATCAAGATGATCCGGCGTGATGTTGAGCAGCACCGCTACCTGAGGCCGGAAATTTCGCACGGTTTCAAGCTGGAAGCTCGACACCTCGACCACGCAGGTTCCGCCAGCGCGCGCGGGCTGCGAGCCGACCGCCTCGGCGAGCGGTGTCCCCAGGTTGCCGCCCACGAAGGTCGGTCGACCATTGGCGCCCAGGATCGCGCCGCACAGGGTGGTGGTGGTGGATTTTCCGTTGGTGCCGGTGATGGCCACCATGGTCGCGTCCACGAACCAGGAAGCCAATTCCAGCTCGCCGGTGATGAACACGCCCTTGGCGCGCGCGGCCTCGATTTGCGGCAGGGGCGGCACCCCCGGGGAAAGCACGACGATGTCGGCACCGAGGAACGCCTCGGCCGGGTGGCCGCCCAGCGACTGCTGAATGCTCGGCGGAAGTTGCGCCAGCTCGGATAGCAGGGCGTCCTTGGGCTTGGCGTCGTTGACGGTGACCGCCGCGCCATGGTTCGCGCACAGACGCGCCGCCGCGATGCCCGATCGGCCGAGACCGACCACCAAGACCCGTTTGCCTGTCAGATTGCGCGTGGGTTGCATCACCGTACCTTCAACGTCAGCAGCAACCCAACGATGGCGCAGAAAAAGGAAACGATCCAGAAACGCACCACGATTCGCGACTCGGGCCAGCCCTTCTTCTCGAAGTGGTGATGAATCGGCGCCATCAAGAAGATGCGGCGCTTGGTAAACTTGTAGTAGCCGACCTGGATGATGTCCGAGAACCCCTCGACCACGAAAACGGCGCCGATGACCGCAAGCGACAGCTCGGTTTTGGTGGCCAGCGCCACGAATCCGATGGCGCCGCCCAGCGCCAGTGCGCCGACGTCACCCATGAAAACCTGGGCCGGGTGCGTGTTGTACCAAAGGAAGCCGATGCCCGCGCCGCCTATGGCGCCGCAGAACACCGCTAGCTCGCCCGCACCGACCACGTGGGCCATGCCGAGGTAATGGGCGATGTTGAAGCCGGCCAGCGTCTGTCCGGCGGCGTAGCAGAGGAGCATGTAGGCGAAGGTCGAAACGATGACCGGCCCGATGGCCAGGCCGTCGAGCCCATCGGTCAGGTTCACGCCGTTCGAACATCCCATCACCACGACCACGAGGCCGGCGGTGGCGTAGAGGATCAGCGGGATTTGAATGTGGTGGTGCTCGAAATTGAGCAGTGGCACCGCGAGGCGCTGGCGGATCTCGGGCGCAAGCCCGCCGCCGTAAAAAAGCCATGCGACCGCGATCGCGCCGACCAGGAATTGCACGACCAGCTTCAACTTGCCCGGCACGCCGCGCTTGTTCTTCTTGGAGATCTTCAGATAGTCATCGACGAAGCCGAGGGCGCCATAGCCGACGGTGACGAACAGAGCCGGCCACACCAGCGGGCTCGTCAAATCGCACCAGAGCACGGTGCCCGTGACCAGCGCCATAATGATGAGCGCACCGCCCATGGTCGGCGTGCCCTGCTTGGTCGCGTGCGATGCCGGGCCGTCGTCGCGAATCACCTCGCCAAGTTGCCGCGCGCGCGCGCGGCGGATGAACCAGGGCGCGACCAGCAGCGTGATGAACAGCGACGTCAGCGTCGCCAGCATGGTGCGCGTAGAGACGTAGCGGAAGACGTTGAATGCCCCGACTTCACCGCGTAGCCGTTGAAAAAGATGAAACAGCATGGTCTAGCTTCCTAGCTTCTTCTGCAGCGCTTCGAGCGCGCGTTCGAGACGCGTCCCGCGCGAAGCCTTGATCAAAATCCAATCCCCTGGGCGCGACCATTCCGCGATGGAGGACGCGGCCAGATCTGGATCCAGCGTCGCGACCACCTGTTGGCGCGAAAGGCCGGCGCTACGCGCGCCATTCGCCATGTGCGCGGCCAATTCGCCGACTGCCGCCAGCCCAACGAATTTCAACGCCACGACTTCCTGTCCAAGCGCTTCGTGCAACTTGGCGGTGTCCGCTCCGACCTCCAGCATGTCGCCAAGGATGGCGAAGGCACGCGAGGCGGTTCCGACCGAGGCGGCCACGGTTTTCAGAGCCGCGCGCATCGAGGTCGGGTTCGCGTTGTAGCAATCGTCCATCACGATTCGGCCGCCGACCGACAGAAGGCGCGAACGGTGGGGCGGCAAGGTTGCGGATTCCAGTTGCGCCGCCGCCGCGCTGATCGGGAGATCGCACGCTGAGGCAACCGCGAGGGCTGCGGCGGCGTTGCGCGCATTGTGCTCTCCGGGCAGCGGCAAGCGCACCGTCACCGGCGTATGTCCCACCGACAGCCGAATCACCGATCCATTTTCGCCCGCGGGAATGAAATCGAGAACGCGCACGTGGCAGCGCGCGGGATCCTCGCTGGCGAAGGCGAACCGCCGCTTGCGCGCCTCCGGCAGTAGGCTGGCCTCGCGCTCGATGCGTTCGTCGGCGGCGGGGAAAACTGCGATGCCACCTTCTGCCAGGCCGTGGAAGATCTCGCCTTTGGCACGCGCAACCTCGTCGAGGGATCCCAAGCGTTCGAGATGCGCGCCGGCCACGTTGGTGATCACACCAACGTTCGGCTTGGCGATGTCCGCGAGATATGCGATCTCACCGCGTGCTCGCATCGCCATTTCCAGCACCCAGGTGGCTTCCTCTTCCGTCGCGTCGAGGACCGTCAACGGCAGCCCGACGTCGGTATTGAGGTTGCCTTGCGTGCGCAGGACTCGGCCGCCGACGGAAAGCGCCGCCGCGATCAATTCCTTGGTGGTGGTCTTGCCGTTCGAGCCGGTCACACCGACCACGCGACCTTTGAAGCGCGCTCGAACCGCACGTGCGAGATCGCCAAGCGCCCGGCGAACGTCGGCCACCGCGAGCACGGGCACGCCGTCGCAGTCTTTGGGCTGTCGCCGATTGGTGGACACGACCAGCGCAGCCGCGCCCTGCCGGGCCGCGTCCGCGCAGAAATCGAAACCGTCCACGCGTTCGCCCGGCAGCGCAAAGAAGAGTCGGCCTGGGACCACCTGCCGGCTGTCGATGGCTGCGCCGGAAAAACTGGCACCGACCTGCGCCGGCTCGACCAGCATGGTGCCGCCCATCACAGCGCAAGCCCACGCAAGCGGCCGAGGCTTGGGCAACAGCGACGTCATGCGCTCCTCCTCGCCGCGAACGCCGCCGCCGCAATCTCGCGGTCATCAAAGTGCGTCTTCTGCGTGCCGATGATCTGGTAGTCCTCATGCCCCTTGCCGGCGATAAGCACCACGTCGCCCACGCGTGCCAGCGCGACCGCACGCGAAATCGCGGTCCATCGATCGACTTCGACGTGGTAGCCGAATTGACCTTGGTTGAGCTCGACGGCGCTGCGTTCAGCCTTGCCAGTCGTGCGTACGCCCTCGAGGATCATGTCGATGATGGACTCGGGCTTCTCGGTTCGAGGATTGTCAGAGGTCACGATGGTCAAGTCCGCGCGACGGGCAGCCGCGTGGCCCATGAGCGGCCGCTTGCCGCGATCGCGGTCGCCACCGCAGCCGAACACGCAAATCAGCCGCCCCTTGGCCAAAGGTCGCAGCACGTCGAGAGCACGCTCCAACGCGTCCGGCGTATGCGAGTAGTCGACCACGCACAGCACACCCGCTTCGTTGGCTACCGATTCCAGTCGGCCGGGCACGCCCCGCAGCCGCGCGATGCCGCCTGCAATCGCAGACGGCGACAGTCCGTGGCCAAGGCCGATACCAACCGCGGTCATGATGTTGGAAAGGTTGAACTCGCCCACCAGCGGCGAGGCAATGTCGAGGTTTCCCGTCGGCGTGCCGAGACGCACCCGGATGCCGTCGGCACCGAGCTTTCGTTCCAGCACCACGACGTCAGCGCCGCGATCGCTTGGGCTGAGCGTGAGGACCGCGCCTCGGGCTTCCTTTCGCATGGCAACGCTTTGCGGATCGTCGGCGAAGAAGACGCTCACGCCCGCTTGAGCGAGCATCAGCTCTCGGAAGAGGATGCTCTTCGCGGCAAAGTACCGCTCCATCGTGCCGTGGTAGTCGAGGTGGTCCTGCGTCANNGTAGTCGAGGTGGTCCTGGGTGACGTTGGTCAGTGCAGCCACGCGATAGCGACAGCCGGCCAGCCGCCCCTGTTCAAGCGCGATCGACGACGCCTCCATCACCACGTCGCTGGCGCCAGACTGTTTCATTTCGGCAAGGAGCGCGTGCAGTTCCAGCGCACCCGGCGTGGTCAGCGATGCCTCTTTCTGGCGACCGCCGAAGCGATAGCCGACAGTGCCGATCACACCGGGTTTGCGGCCCGCGACGCTGAGCATCGCTTCGACCAAGTACGTTGTGGTGGTCTTGCCGTTGGTTCCGGTCACCGCGGTCAGGCACAGCGACGCCGCAGCCTCGAATCGGTTGGCGGCAATGATGCCCAGGGCCTGCCGCGCACTTGGGACCAAGACCAATGCCGCTTTGCCGGCAAGTCTCACCGCCAGCTCCGGACTTTCGCTGACGATCGCAACCCCGCCCTTCGCCAGCGCGTCGTCGATAAACTTGCCGCCATCTACCTTGCTGCCGGGCACCGCCACGAAAAGATCCCCTGGCTGCACGAGGCGGGAATCGTCGCGCACCTCGTGAATCTGCAAGTCTGCCTCATCCGCGACGATACGTGCGCCGTCAACGTCTTTGAGTAGATGCGAAAGCGCCGGCATGCCTAGCCTCCAGCTCGCTGGAAAGAAACCCGGCAGACCGCGCCTGCTGAGGCTGGCCCAGGATGGGGCGATTGGCTGACCGCCAAGCCGCTGCCCGCGGGGAAAAGCTCGACGCCTGCCTTGTGCGCCGCTCGCACCGCTTCGCCGATGCTCATGCCGGTAAAGTCGGGAATTGCGATCGTGACAGCTTGGTCCGTCGTTCTCTGAATCTCGGCTTCCTCGTCCTCGGCCGCGGCCACTTGCTCGGCCGATTCATTCTGCTCGCCGTCCACCACCGCAACCGGCTCGTCGATGCCAGGCCCGTCCGCTTCGACCTCGACGGCTTTGCTGGCGGCCTTCTGCGCGACCTTCGGGTTGCTGGCAACCGGTTCGCTTGGCGCCACGCCCAAATAGCGGAGCGCCGCCTCGGCAATCGCCTTGAACGCTGGCGCGGCGACCAGACCGCCATAGTGTGTGCCTTGGGGCTCGTCGATCATCACAGCGATCACCAAACGTGGCTTGTCGGCCGGAACAATGCCAACGAACGACGACAGATACTTCGACGGATCGTAGCGTCCACCGGTGACCTTCTGCGCGGTGCCGGTCTTGCCAGCGACCGGATAGCCGGGAATGGCGGCCGCCTTCGCGGTTCCGTCTTCGGTCACCCCTTGCATGATGGCCAGCAGCGTGCGCGCCGCGTGTTCCGACATCACCCGATGGTCCTTTGGCGCTTCCGAAGGGCGCTCGATGGCTTCGCGTTGTCCGTCGGGGCCGAGGGTGTGGAGCGCGAGGCGCGGCGGATGGTACATGCCGTTGTCGGCAATCGCGGCAAATCCAGCTGCGAGCTGAAGAGGGGTTACGGTCAAGCCCTGGCCGAAAGCGTGGGTGGCGAATTCGATTTCTCCCCAGCGCGAGACCGGACGCAAGATCCCGCGCCGCTCACCCGGCAGGCCCAGGTAGGTCGCCTTGCCGAAGCCGAAGCGGTCAAGCGCGTTCCATAGCGCCTCCTTGCCGATGCGACGGGCGACCTTTACGGTGCCGATGTTGCTCGAGAACTTGAACACCTCGGCCGCGCTCAGAATGCCCTTGGGGTGGTCGTCGCGGATATGGAACTTGCCGACGATGAGCTTGCCCATCTGGCAATCGAACTTGTCTTCGGGCCTGACCTTGCCGGCGTCGAGCGCGGCCGCGAAAGTGAAGGTCTTCAGCGTGGACCCGGGCTCGAAAGCGTCCGAGATGGTTCGGTTGCGCGCGCCACGCTTCGCCGCGTCGGACGGATCGTTGGGGTTGTAGGTGGGCACGCTGGCCATGGCCAGGACATCGCCGGTGTGCGGGTCCAGCATGACCGCCATGCCCGCCTTCGCGTTATGCTTCTGCACGGTCTCCGAAAGCACGCGCTCGGTCTCGTAGGTGAGATAGCGATCGAGGCTCAGGACCAAATCCTTGCCGGCCGAGGACGACGAGTCGACGACGCCGTCGACCAGCAAATCGCGGCCCAGCCGGTCGTGCACGCCGACGACTTCCATGCCAGTCCCGTGCAGCGTCTTGTCGAAGCCCAGCTCGACGCCTTCCAGGCCCTTGCCATCGAGGCCTGCGTGGCCGATCACCGTCGCCGCGAGCGCACCGTTCGGGTAGACCCTGCGCGGTTCGCGTCTTGTGCCGACGCCCGGCAACGCCAAGGCCGAGACCGCCTGGCTTTCCTCAGGCGTTACCCGGCGCTTGAGCCAAGCGAAATACTGAGCGTGCTTGCCCGCCAGGGTCTTTTCCAGCTCGCGAAGGTCGAGACGCAAGGCCTGCGCAAGCTTCTGCGCGGCGCCCGGCACGTAGGCGAGCTGCCGAGGGTTGCAAAACACCGAGTCGAGATCCGCGGTTGACGCGAGCTCGTTGCCCCGATGGTCGAGGATCCGGCCGCGCCTCGGCGCAATCTCGATCTCGCGGAGGTAGTTGTTCTCTGCCCACTCGCGCAGCTGGGCCGCTTCGCGCACTTGCAGCTGAACCGCACGACGGGCGACGACGAACGCCAGCGCCAAGAGCACGATCCCAAGGACCGCGACCCGCACCTTGGTCCAGGTGGTCATCATCGGCGACCGACCTTTGGCGTCGTGCTGGCGGCGTGGATGTCCGACGGCGACGGCGCCCGCATGCCGAGCTGATCCCGGGCGATGGCAATGATGCGTGCCGGATCCTTCAACATGCCGATCTCGATTTCCAGGTGCCGCTGTGCCTCGGTCAGCTCGCGATGAATGCGCTCTTCTTTGCCAAGGGCGATGGCGACATCGATGCGCTTGGCGTGGACCGCTACGTGCGCGGTTCCACCCAAAGTCACGCCCAGCACGATGAGACCGACAAGCCCGATGCTGAGCCGACGCCGAGGATCGCCCGATTCGACGACTGCCTTGGATTCGAGAACAGGAAGGGTCATGACGGCAGCCTTTCGACGGCGCGCAGCTTGGCCGACCGCGAGCGGGGGTTCCGGCGGCGCTCGTCGTCGCTAGCGGTCACCACGTGCTTGGTTAGAATACGCAGGTGCGGCCCGGACGTCACGTCGCGACCGGCGAGCGCCCGGAACTGCCTCTTCGCGATGCGGTCTTCGAGCGAATGGAAGGAAATCACCACCAAACGCCCGCCGGGACGCAAGCACGACGGCGCATCGGCCAGAAAACGCTCCAGTTCGCCAAGCTCGTCGTTGAGCGCAATGCGCAACGCCTGAAACGACCGGGTCGCGGGATCCTTGTTGCGCTCGCGGAACGGCACCACCTTGGCGACGAGCTCGGCCAGCGCGGTCGTGGTCGAAAGGTCGCTGCGGCTACGCACCTCGACGATGGCGCGGGCGATCTTCTTCGCAAAACGCTCCTCGCCTAGATCGCGAAGGATCCGCTCGATATCGCTTTCGTCAGCCCGGCGAAGATACTCGGCGGCGGTTTCACCTTGGGATTGGTCCATTCGCATGTCGAGCGGGGCCGCTTTGCGGAACGAGAACCCTCGGTCGGCCGAATCGAGCTGGAGCGACGACACGCCAAGATCCACCAAGCATCCATCAATGGAAGCCAGCCCTATCCCGTCCAGAACCGAACGAAGCGATCCAAAGCGGCCATGCACGAAGCTGACCCGGTCACCGAACTCGGCCAACGTCACGCGCGCCTTCGCCAGCGCCTGAGCATCGCGGTCCAAGCCGACCAGGCGACCGTCGGGCGACGAAAGCTGCAAGATCCGAGCGGCGTGCCCGCCAAGGCCGAGGGTGGCGTCGCAATACACGCCGCCAGCGACGGGCGCGAGGAATCCGATGACCTCGTCCAACAGAACGGGTATGTGGCCAGCCTCAGCGGAAGCTTCCAGGGTCATGGTGGATATTGAAAGGATCTAAAGCGCGTAGCGCGACGCCCCAAAACCGTCGGTGACAGACCCGAAAAACGCCCCACCCCGGAATACGGACCCACCCACGGCAGTTCATCACCGGCATGCGAAACCCTGTCATCTTCCTGCGACCGCCTGCCAAGTCAATTTTTTGCACTGAATTTTTCCCAATGATTGCAAGCAGATTGGCTGGATTCATCAGATGGGCCCGATTTTTGTCGGCGATGTATCTTCGATTAATTTGTAAGTCCCTTAACACAAACTTGGAAATGTAATGTGTCTAACCCCGCTTGACTAAAGGCATCTTTTGCGAGATAACGCGGATGTCAAGAACTGGTCCAGCCCTGGAGAAGGAGTGGTCGTCAATGGAAGCGAGGTTGTTCGAGCTTGACGCAAAAATGGGAATGCTTGCTGACAAGGCGAGCACCTTCCCTGAGAAGGTCACCAGCGACTACCAGAGCAAGCTGGAGATCTCGTGGCTGTTCCACGACAACGCCCTCGACGGGGTCGTGTTGTCGTATTCGGAGCTAAAGGCGGCCATCGATCAGCGAATCATCAGTGATGTTTCGCTGATCCCGACCTACGAGGAGGTGCGCACGCACAAGCAGGCGGCCGACCACCTGCGGGATCTGGCGAATTCGAAGAAGCCGCCGGCGGTCGACCTGGAGTTCGTCCGCAGGATCTACGCGATGGTCACGCCGGAAGCGGTTGCCAAGGGTTGCCCATACCGCAAGGAAAACCCTCTGCACCGGCTCTATTATCACGAGATTTGCCCGCCCGAGAAAATCGGGTACCAGATGCGCAAGCTGGGCGAATGGCTGGAATCGTCCGAGTTTGCCTCCCTGCATCCGGTGGTCGCGGGCACCCGACTGCAACTGAAGCTGCTGCGCGCTTATCCTTGGACCAAGAACACAGGCAAGGTGGCCCGGCTTCTGACCAACTACATCCTGCTGCGCGCGCAGTATCTGCCGGCCGTCATCCACTCCATCGACCGGCAGCGCTACTACGAGGTGCTTCGCCACGACAATGAGGGCCTCTTGCTCCTGATCGTCGAAGCCTTGGAAAACGGAATCGAAACCACGACCAGGTTCTTCGACGAGCTTGGTGGACTTCGCGCCCGTCGCGCCAGCTAGCTCGGTTTTGATGGAAACCCCGGGGAGGGTTTCCTAACCTTCCCGCGAGGCTGTGCTGCCGCCAAAAGCAGCGCAGCGTAGGCTCCGAACGCGCATCTTTTTGGCGGCCGTACCGGCCCAGCCTACAATTGGCTCGGCCGTCGATTGGCCTGGGCGGCCAAGGAACCGTTCGGAAGCTGACGACTATTGTCATTGGGCCAGGAGGTAAGCCGGGGATGAACACGCTTGCGGATCAGGTCGTCGAATTCACCATGGCGCTGGTTCGTGCCCTGGGCCGCATTGGACAGTTCGACCCGTCGCGTCCCAATTTTGCCCGCGTGCGCGCCCGGCTCTTCAAGGAATTGGGCCGCCTCCAGCGAAGCCAGCCGGAGCTCGGCTTCGTTGTCGGTCCGCCAGCTGTCGCGGGCGGTCCGCCCGAGCTTTGGGTCGACGGGACGTCACCCCAGCGGGTCGAGCTGAGGCGAATCGTCGGCCCATCCATCGGCGCAGCCTTCATTCTGCAGCTGCTTGAGTTTCTGCAGCAACGGGGCCTCGTCGCGCTCGGGCTTTCGCGCGGCCTGACCGAACCGGAATGGATTGCGTTCCTGGACATCATGAGCGACCCTCAGGTGGAGAAGTCACCGCTCGGGGAGGCGAAGCGTCTGCGGAAGGCCTTGCTCGACAAGAAGGTGCGCCACGTCTCCGCTGTTGGCGACGCCGAGCAGCCGCCCATCGAGCCCGAGCAACCCTGGCAGGTCCGCGCATCCTTCGCACGCCTGGCGCACGACTTGCGAGCCGCGGTCGACGGCGGCTCCACCGTGACGGCCCTGCTCGAACAAAGCGAATCCCTGACCAGCGGAATGGCGTATCCCTACTTCCGCAAGTTCGACCTGATGCGGACGATGCTTCTTCGCGCAGGAGCCGTCGACAAGCTGCTGCGCGACCTGGCTCCGTTCAAGCAGTTCCGAGCCATCGACCTCATTGTGCAGGGGCTGCCCATGTACTCGCTCCACGGGACGACGGCTCTCATACTCAAAGAGTCCGGCAACAGCAATGAGCTTCCCGCCGAGCCCGCAGCGACGGTCTTGCGCTCGATTACCGAGCGCCTGCTCAAGACGCCGTCGTCTCGGCAAGTCGACGAAACCCTTCGCACCATGTGCCGGAGGAAGATCGTCGCCATCACGCGGTTGCCGGTCGAGTTGCAGGAATGGGTCCTGGCCGAGAGCTGGGTGGACGCCCTACGCACGGATCCCAATCGAGAGCCACCCAGGGGCAGCTCGGAAAGCAAGCCGGTGCGCATCCTGCAGAAGGGTGCACGCTACGCCTTCATTCAGCATCTGCCGGTCCACGCCACTGGAATCCTCGAGCGCATCAAGATGGTGGATCCCAAGGCGGTGCCAGGCGTCTTTGACATGCCGACCGTCGAGGCTGTGCTGGAAGGTTTTCCGGAGCGCGGGGACGATCGTCGCGCCCTGCTCGCCTTGCTCGACCAAGGTGGTGATACTGCCGCGGATTCGGTCGCGGCGGTGGTGCTCGCTGGCGGCGAGGCGAAAGTGTGCGAGGGCGCCGCCTGGATCCTGACCGAAATGAAGGCACGCGGCGTAGCGGCCGCCTTGCGTGCGCTCAATCAAGATATCGACAAGGAGGAAACCGCACGTCTGCTCATCGCGTGTGTGTCCGGCAAAGCTCCTGAGAGTGCGGCCGACAGCTTCATCCGGCACCTCAAGCACAAGTCGGCGCGGGTGCGGCGCGACGCCCTGACCGCGCTCGCCGCCTCTTGCAAGCCCGCCGCGGAGGTTTACGTGGCCCAGGCGCTTGGCGACCCAGACGAAAACGTCCGTATCCGTGCGCTGCTTCTGTGCGCGAACACCGGCGTCGGCAGCGAAAAGATCATCCCGCGCGCCATCCAGCTCGTGTCGAAGGACGCCCGAGGCGCGCCCGCACAGGTCGTGCGTGCCGCCATCGAAGTGGTCGTACGCCGTCGCGAGGCGGGTTCTCTGCCCATCGGCGACGCGGAGTCCGCGCTGTGCCGATTGGCGACGCCCATTGGCTTCTTTGGACGCCTGTTAGGCCAGAAGACACCGCCCGCGGCCGTGCTGGTCACGGCTATCGCTGCGCTTGGCCGACTCGGAACCGATCGCGCGGAAAAGCTGCTGGTGCGACTCGGCCATGGTAAAGATCCGGACGTCGCGCAGGCTTGCCGAAAGGTACTGGACAACAGGGGACGCGGTCGGGCTCCGGCCCCGATGACACCGATGCCGATGGTCGACAGCAGTGTGCTGTGGACGACGAGGGGAGATCCCATCGCAAAATAGGATGACGTCGTGGACCAGCCCAGCGCCCGTGCTCGAGGTCGGGTTTTCCGCCACTTGGGCCGCCAGGTCATTGGCTTGTCGGCGCCCAATTCGGGTGAAAGTCGCGCGAATCCAACGCCTTCCGACCTTCCCATAAGATATGATGCAAGGGTTACAGAATGGAGCCGGGCCGACTGGCGAGCCACTCCCTCGCCAGACTGAGACTTCAGCCTGATTGGTCGGCAATCAGCCTAAGGGGATTTCGGTAAGGAGCACCATGCGCAGATTCGTTGTCGTCGCCTCGATGATCGCCTCCGGTGTCGCGTGCGTGAACCTCGACAAGCCCGAGCAGGTTGCCGAATGCGCAATGACAGGAACTTGCGTCAACGGCAAGCTCGACGCCGCGCTCGCACCTGACGCACCCCTTGGCTCGGGACCCGATGCCAATCCGCGCGGCGACGAGGGACCGGCGGTCAATCACGACGGGAATGAAATTGATGGATCAGGGGCGACGACTCTCGACGGAGGCCCGCTGCACCAGGACGACGTCGCCATCCTCGGCGCGGACGGTCCAGATGGCCCGATCGATCTCGCGGCCCCCGATGTCCCGCCTGGGGCCTGCAACTTCGCCGGTGCGCCGAGGCCAGCAGGTACGGTGTGCCGGGCTGCGGTCGACCTTTGCGACGTGGCTGAGGTCTGCGACGGCGTCAGCCTCGACTGTCCCGCTGACAAGCTCGCTGCGGCGGCGACCCCGTGCCGCCCGGTGGCCGGAGACTGCGACATCGCCGAAACCTGTGATGGCGCCCGCACTGCCTGTCCCATCGACGGTTTCAAGGCCACCGGCACGGTCTGCCGGCCCGTCGCCGGTGTCTGCGACGTCGCCGAGAGTTGCGACGGCACCAGCGCCGCCTGTCCCGTCGATTCCGTCGCGCCCTCGACGACCGTCTGTCACCCGTCCACCGACAGCGACCAGTGCGATCCGGCCGAGAAGTGCGCGGGCATCGGTGTCGACTGCCCGGCGGATGTGAAGTACACCAAGCCCGCGGCGCCGACCGGAGCTGCCGCGGTTGGGGGAAGCTTGCTGGTCACCGTGTCTTGGACCGCGAGCGCCGACGCGACGGGATACAACGTGAAGCAGAGCATGACAGGCGGAACCGGCTACACCACGCTCATCAGCTCTCCGACCACGACCACATCCCCGTTCGTGGACACTGGCCTCGCGGGCAACACCACCTACTACTATGTCGTTTCCGCCATCAACACGATTCCAAGCTGCCAGTCGGGCGACTCGTCGCAAGTTTCCGCCAAGACGACCGGCCCGTGCGTGGCGCCGGCAGCGCCTGTCATCGTGGCAACCGCTGCGAATGGCAGCGTGACGCTCGACTGGGCTGCCGTGACCGGTGCCGTTTCGTACACCGTGGCGCGCAGTCAGACCACCGGAACCGGCTATTCGACCATCGGCACGGTTACCACTGGAACGACCTTCACCGACGGCAACGTGGTCAACGGTGTCACCTACTACTATGTCGTGAAAGCGAGCAATGGCAGCTGTAGCTCGGGCAATTCCAACGAGACCTGGACGTCGCCAGCTTGCACGCCGCCCGTCGCCCCAACCGGACTCACCGCCACTGCGGGCAATGACTCGGTGACCTTGAAGTGGGCGGCAACTGCCGGCGGGGTCTCGTATTCGATCTACCGAAATACGACGGGCATCGACCCATTTACGTTCGTCAACTCGACCGCCCAGCTCACCTTCACGGACAGCAGCGTCGTCAACGACACTAAGTACTACTACGTCGTGCGGGCCAGCAACGGCTCGTGCGCCTCAGCCATCTCCGCCGTGGTGTCAGTAACCCCGGCCTGCATCCCGCCGTCTGCGCCGACCGGGATCGTGGTCACCCCCGCCGACA
>PMLH01000278.1 GCA_003159055.1 Myxococcales bacterium | reverse complement strand
CTGTCAGAAGTGCCATCCGGGCGCTTCTGCGAATTTTCCGGCGGCGTGGCTTAGCCACTACGAACCATCGCTTGGCCGAACTCCGCTGGTCTACTTGGTTAGGCTCTTCTACAAACTGATCATTCCATTCATTGTCGGGGGACTGCTTTTACAAATTCTGCTTCACCTGTGGCGTACGGTGGTGAATCGATGAGCAAGCCAGAAGACGACGTCATCCGATTCTGCGTGCGCGAGCGGATCGAGCATGCGGTGGTGATTCTGATTTTTTTCGCCCTGGCGTTGACCGGGCTTCCGCAGAAGTTCCACGATGCCGCCATTTCCAAGGCCATCGTGAACATACTTGGTGGGGTTGCCCAGGTTCGCTATCTCCACCGCGTGGCCGGCGTGCTGTTTGCCGGGCTGACCCTGGTGCACCTGACGAGCGTCCTCGCAGCGGTCATCGCGGGTCGATCGTCGCTCGCCATGGTGCCACGGCCGAAGGATTTTCGCGACGCCGTGACCACGCTTCGTTACTACCTACGCATCTCGGACGTGCGGGCGCAGTTCGACCGCTTCGACTACAAGGAAAAGTTCGAATACTGGGGGTTGCTCTTCGGTGGTCTCATCATGATCTCCACCGGATTTCTGTTGCTGTTTCCTTTGCAGGCAACGCAAGTCTTGCCTGGACAGGTGATTCCCGCTGCCAAACTGGCCCACGGCAACGAAGGACTGATGGCATTTCTCGTCGTGGTGGTCTGGCACCTGTATAATGTGATTCTAGCTCCCGAGGTCTTTCCGATGAGCAAGACCATGTTCACAGGCAAGATCTCCCGCGAACGCATGCGCCACGAGCATCCGCTCGAGTACGCTCGTCGCTTCCCCGAGGAAGTCGAACAGCACACTGCCCGCGACACCGCGGCCAAGCCGCGCAAAGAGGATGGGTAGACACGCGGCCGAGATTGTCGTTCACGGGCTCGTGGCCATCACGGTGGTCACGCTCCTGCTTCATCTTCACCCCAGCCGCGCGCCCACCATGCGCTTTCGCTTCTGGCTGCTTGCCCTGCTAGGCCCCGTTCTCCTGCCACCGGCGTATTGGTATCTTTGCCCGGCGCGGACGCAAGACGCCTTTCGCGACGACTGGGCGCTGTTTTCTGGCAGCCACTGGTCGGCCGTCAACTGGCACGGCCTCGGGGCAGCTGCTGTCTGGTCACTGCTTGCGGCCTCGCTCGGTGCGGTGCTCTTTCTGCGCGACGCTGGCCCGTTGGTCTTGGATGCCGTGTGCGCACAGACGCGAAGCCGGGAAGTCAGGGACATGCCCGGTGCTCTCAGGTCCGCCGCCGACCGCGCAGCCAAAGCACTGGGCGTCGCCAGCCCCGCGCTGCGCGTGTACGACACGCGCGAGCCCGTTCTCGTGTGCCGTGGCTGGCGAAGGCCATTGATTGTCGCCTCGACAGGGCTTGTCGATCGGCTTGCTCCCGATGAGCTGGCTGCCGCCGTGGCGCATGAGATGTCGCACGTGAAAAGGCGCGACCCAGCGCTGGGGTGGGGATTGCTGGTGTTGCGCGGCGTCTTCTTCTTCAGCCCTGGGCTGCAGATCGCCGCGCGGGCCTTGGTGCACGAGATGGAGAACAGGGCAGACGATTCTGCGGCGAGGGTGGTGGGCGATCCACGCGTCGTGGTTCGAAGCCTCGTCAAGTTGACCTTTGCACCTGACGGGACTTTCGGGAACGGACGGGCCAATCCATGGCAGCGCCTGAAAGATAGCGCCATCCAGCGCCGCTGCGCGCTCTTGCTCGATGAACGGAGGATGGTTCCGGTTTCTGGGCGGAGCTTGCTTGCGACCGCGACGGGACTTGCCTTGCTGCTGTTCTTTACCGTCGTGTAGCCATGGCGGACCCTTCGCCGCAAAAGTTGTCCCCGGTTGTCTCGCGATGGTCGCCGCGCACGATGGTGGCCGCCGTGGCCGTCTTCGCGGGAGCCGCACTGGGTTTGCGCGCCCTCGACGCCATCCCCAGCTGGCTGTCCGGTCTGCCTCGTGGCGTGCATGCCTGCGCGACTCTCGATGAGGCCGAAGCGCGCACCGGAGTGCCGCTGCGAGTGGCGGAAGGTCTTGCGGGTTGGCGGCCCACCGAGGTTCGCGCCACCGCCCGACCCATTGCTGCCATCGCTGTCACGCTTCGGGCCCCGGGCCCAAGCGAGACCAAGGCAGTCCTTTATCGCAGCCTGGGTCCTTCGATCCCCACCAGCCTGTGCACGCCGCTGGCTTCCTTCCACGCTATCTCCGTTTCTCTGGAAAAAGGGCGGACCGCAATGCTCAAAGCCGAGGTCTTGCCCAGCGGCGGCGTTGTGCAGGAACTGGAATGGTCCGATGGCAGAGCACACACGGTGCTACGCTTTTCTGGTCGCACGATAGAATTGCTTGGTTTGGCCAAGTTGCTGGTCGAGAAGGTCCCATGAGTCCCATGCGCACGCGCCGATACAGCATTCGCCGACGGGTGGCCCTGTTGGTCGGTTTCGGCGTGCTTGCGCCCATCGTCGTCGCGCTGTGGGTGCTCTGGTCGGCCTTCGACGCCGTCGGCGGTCATCTACTGGAAGAGCACGAGCGCTTGGCGCAGAGCCTGGCCCAGCATTTCGACCAGGAATTGCGCGAGAACCTTGCCGCGCTCACGGCCATCACGGCAACGCCGGAGGATTGGCAAAGCGGCACCGCCCAGCGGGCGTTGCGCGCGGCCTTCTTTCGTTCGCCGATTTTCGAGTCGATGGTCGATATCGCCAAGGACAAGAAGGTGCTCTGGCAGGAAGCGCGGCACGCCCCCGTCGCACACGCCCCTCTGTTGGCGCTCAAAGAGCTCGCGCTGGCGATGGAGTCAGGACGGCAAGGCGTGGCCCATCTAGCGGACGAAGAGAGGAGCTACGTGGTCCTGGTCGTACCGGTGCGCGACTGGAATGGACAGGTGACCCACGTGGTCTGTGCAATCGCCAACCCGAACGCAGCATCCTGGGTGGCCATGCTCGACCGAGGCCGTCTAGCAAATGGGAGCGCGAGCCTGGTGGACGGACAGGACAGCCCGGTGGTCAGGCGTGGCGCGTCCCCGGGTGCCGACGACACGACCGCTGCGGCGCCGCTTTCCTTGGTGCCCTGGCAGATCGTGGTGCGCCAGCCGCGCGAGCAAGCGCTGGGGCTCATCCGGGCTCAGCGCGAACGCCTGCTGTTGCTTCTGCCCCTCCTGCTGGGCGTGGCCTCGGTTTTCACCTGGGGTGCCACGCGAAGCGTGACCGAGCCGCTTTCGGCCCTGGGCCTCGCCGCCAAGCGAATCGCCGAGGGAAATTTGCAGGAGGCGGTGCCGCCCCAAGGAGAGGATGAGATCGGCCAACTTGCTGCCGCGCTGGAGGCCATGCGGGTGGCTCTCAAGCGCTCTCTCGACGATCTGACCGCCAGTCACGATGCGCTCGAGCAGCGTGTGCAAGAGCGCACGCAAGAGCTGCGCTTGATCCTCACCAAATTCGTGTCGGCCCAGGAGGACGAGCGCAAGCGCATCGCGCGCGAGCTGCACGACGAGACCTGCCAGACCATCGCGGCCTTGGCAATGAAACTGGATGCCGCGTTGACGGCGCCTCCGGGACCGCTTGCACGCGAGCGTTTGACCGAGGCGCGCGCGTTTGCCGCACGGACCTTGGCCGAGGTCCACGCCCTCATCTACGAGCTTCGTCCTTCCGTGCTCGACGATCTGGGCTTGTTTCCCGCGATTCGCTGGTTAGCCGAGCACCACCTTGCGCCGGCGGGTATCGCGTTTCGCTGCGAGCTCACCGTCGAGGGGCGCAGACTGACCGCCGAGCGCGAGACGACCCTGTTTCGGGCCGCGCAAGAAGCGATTCGCAACGTGGCCCGCCATTCCGGTGCCACCCAGGTTCTGATCCAGGTGGAAGAGCAAGACCGACAGCTCGTGGTTGAGATCGAGGACGACGGTCGCGGCTTCGACCCTGCGAGCGTCGCCCAGCCGGGGCCGTCAGGGCGTGGGCTGGGGCTGCTTGGGATGCGCGAGCGCTTGTCGCTGGTGGGAGGTTCAGTCGACATTGTGTCGTCGAGCGAGG
The DNA here is from genome assembly GCA_003159055.1 of Myxococcales bacterium. Next base: position 8,159 of record PMLH01000278.1, on the reverse strand, counting down.
AAGGCACGCGCGTCGTCTTGCGCGTTCCCTTCGAGGAGGACCATGGCCTTGCCTAAAATCCGCATTCTCGTCGCCGACGATCACGCCCTGGTTCGCGAAGGCATTCACGCCTTGCTGTCGCTTTGCGACGACTTGGAGGTGGTGGGCGAAGCCGGCGACGGCAAGGAAGCCATCGAGGCCACACGCAAGCTCGACCCCGACGTGGTGCTGATGGATATCAACATGCCTGGGCTGGGCGGGCTCGAAGCCACCCTTGCGATCCGCAGCGAGAATCAACGCGTGAAGATCCTGGTTCTCACCCAATACGAGGACCGCGAGTATGTGACCCGGTTTCTCAAGAGCGGTGCCTCGGGCTACGTGCTCAAGAAGGCCGCCGGCTCGGAGCTGGCTTCAGCGGTACGGGCGGTGCACCGGGGTGGCTTGGTGATCGATCCATCCCTGGCTCGGGAGGTGCTTTCTCCAGCTGCGCCCGCGGTGGGAGAGACGCGCGATGAGCTCTACGAAAGTCTCACCGACCGGGAGAAACAGGTGCTGAAGCTGGTGGCCGAGGGAAACTCCAACAAGGAAGTCGCCCAGGTTCTCGGCATCAGCGTGAAGACCGCCATGTCCCATCGCGAGCGGGTCATGCAGAAGCTCGCCATCCACAACCGAACGGATCTGGTGAAGTTCGCCCTCAAGCAGGGCGTGATAAAGCTGTAGCCGACTACTCAATAGGCGGTTGTTTGGCCTCGGGCGCCGGCTGCTGTGGCTGCAGCATGGTCAGCTTGGTCAAGTCCGGCTCGGTGGGGCTGCCGTCGACCAGGATGCCGTGGCAGGTGTCGCAATCGTTGGGAATGGTTTCGCCCGTCTTCGCCTGCATGCTGCCGTCGTGGCAGCGGAAACATCCGGGGGAATCCTCGTGGCCGATGTTGCTCGGGTGGGTCTTGGCGCCGGTGTTCATTTCCGGGAAGACCGTGCGGTCGTAGACGCGGGCTGCCTGGTCGGCGCCGCGGGCGAGCAGCGTCGCCTGGCCGGTCGCAAGCGCAGGGTATTGGGTCGAATAGAAAGCGGTGATGGCGTTCTTGACACCGGTCACACCTTGCTCGTGGGTTGGGTACGATACCGCAGAGGCCTTGACCACCTCGCGCTTGTAGAACGGCAGCGCGCGCAGATCGGCCGCGGACTGCAAGACCGCGTCGACCGCTCGGCTGGGCGTCTCGAAGAGGTGGGTTGGACGGTTGTGGCAGTCGATGCAGTCCATGAGTCGCGCGGACTTGCGGATGTCGTCCTGGGATGGCGGGTGCGCGGCATCCCGGACGAATTCAACGTGCTTTCCATCCGGCGTGGGCAGCTCGACCCAGGCGATTTCCTTTCGGCGCGCATCGCTGGCGAGGTAGCGAATGCGGTTGTCGGCATAGATGTGCCACCAGTGGATACCGCCCCGGGCCTGGCCGGCGTTTCGGGCGCCGCCGCCGGTCTTGAGCAGAAGGGCGGTGAAGCTGGCCGTGTTCTTTTCGTCGTCGGCAAAGCGACCGATGAGGCGCAACTTGTCACCGTAGTGTTTGGCCGGCCAATGGCAGCCCTCGCAGGTGTCACGTGCCGGGCGCAGGGTATGCACGGGCGATGGAATCGGGCGTTCGTAGTTGCCGAGCAGCACTTTCCACACCTGTCGCAAGCCGTCGAATTTGGACCGCACCATGAACGATGCGCCCGGCCCGATGTGGCACTGCACGCACTTTACGCGTGCGTGAGGCGAATTCTGATACGCGGTGTACTCGGGTTGCATGACCGTGTGGCAGACCGTGCCGCAGAATTTCGGCGAGTCCATGAAGGTCAGGGCACCGGCCGTGCTGGTGGCGAGCAGGATGGCGTTGACCATGGTCAGCACGACGACCACCAGGGTTGCGCGGCGCACGTGCGCGTCGTTGAAGTCGAGCCTCGGATAGGCTGCTATCTCCTCGGCCGTGTCCCCGCGCTTGATGAGCTTGCGGCGACGAAGCAGAATGCCCACGGGCATTAGCACCAGCCCGCCCACGAAGACCGCGGGCAAGAACGCGAGCCCAATCAGCCCCACGTAGGGGTTTTCCACCACCCCCACCGCCTCCAAGAGCAAGAACACAACCAGCGCAATGCCGGACACGGTGGTCAGCCCAAAGCCGAGCGCCGTGAGTGGATTGCGGGCGTAGTTGGCCAGTTTTGCAAGAGCCGGGGATAGAGACGCGCGCGAATTCGCCATGGTGGACATCCAATGCTACGGCGGCCAACACACGAACGCCGGCCGCGCAGGTTCCCGAACAACACCAGAAAACGGAGTTTCCCAGTATTGTATACGGCGAACCTCCGAATTCACCGAATTTCGGACTCGGAAGGTCGGTTTTAATGCACGCGGCGACATGAGCCGCCGCCTCTTTGGCTCGCGGCCCCTGGCATGGCGGGCGCTACCCCACCGGCCCTCTCGGAATCGGCGCTACTGGCCCGAGGCCAGGGCGACGACGGTGCGCTTGTAGATGTCTTCGGGCGAGCCCTCGGCCGGAATGGAGAGCAAAAGGCCGCGCTGGCGGTAGTACTCGGCCAACGGCGCGGTGCTCTTTTCGTAGGCTTGCATGCGGACCCGGATCGATTCCGGGCGATCGTCCTCACGCAGGATCAGCTTGGCGCCGCAGCTGTCGCACACGTCGGCAACTTTCGGGGCCTTGGTCGTCACGTGGTACACAGCCTTGCAGCCGCCGCACGTCCGGCGACCAGACAGGCGCGAGACGATCTGCTCGATAGGCAGGTCGTAGCTGAGCACTGCGTCTAGCTTCATCGAGAGATCCTTGAGCATCGACGACAAAGCCTCGGCCTGCTCGACCGTGCGCGGGAAGCCGTCCAGCAAGAAGCCACCGGGGCAGCGCAGGCAATTCGGACGCTCACGCACGATGCCGATCACGGTCGCGTCGGGCACCAGCTCGCCGCGCTTCATGAAGTCGAGCGCGGCGGTCAGAGCCGGGGTTCGCTCACTGGGATCCAGCGTCTTGGCGGCGCGGAACACGTCGCCGGTCGAAAGGTGGCATGGGCCCAGGCGCTCGCTGATCAGTTCGGCCTGGGTGCCCTTGCCGACGCCCGGCGCCCCGAGGAGAACTAGCCGGTACGCGCGTGCCCCTGGGTCGAGCGTGACCTGGCAGTTGGCGGTACCACCCTTGAACCATGCTGTGCGGTCGTGTTTCGCTTGAGTCATCTTGGCCGCGCAGCCTAGCACTTTCCGGTGGCCAGCCGGAAGCAGTTGCCTTGTGCGCTAGGCGGTTTTCTGGAATTTGGCGCCGGCAAGGCCGCAGACCGGGCACTTGTCGGGTGGGTTTCCGAGCTCGAGATGTCCGCACACCGGGCAGAGATAGATTTCCATGGTTGAGAGATCCTTGCCCGACTGCAGTGCGGCGAGGGCCTGCTGGTACAGCTCGGCGTGTACCTTCTCCACCTTCTCGGCGAGCTTGAGCATGGTCTTGCCGCGGTGGCCCTCCTGTTCGGCCTGCGCGGCCATAGGCGGGTACATCGTGGTGAATTCGTAGGTTTCTCCGGCGATGGCGGCTTTCAGGTTGTCGAGGGTCGACCCAACGCCACCCATGTTCTGCAGGTGGCCGAGGGCGTGGATGGTTTCGGCGTCGGCGGCGGCGCGGAACAGCTTGGCGATCTGCGGGTAGCCTTCCTTTTCGGCCTTCGCGGCATAGGCAAGGTACTTGCGATTGGCCTGGCTTTCACCGGCGAACGCGGTCTTCAGATTCTCGGCTGTGGTTGGCATGGAGAACTCCTGCGATTGGTTGGGGCAGGAGTTTCGTATTTTGTGGACAGACCCGCAAGACAGGTCGTCCGTCGTTCCGCGACAAGCGCAGCGCTCGGGGGGCTTTGGCAGGCGACTGGGTCATCGACTATGATGCTGGGCTCTCATGAATCTTGACAGCTACCCTCTTGAGCAGATCGCCGCCAAGGTCGGCACGCCTTTCTATTTGTACGACGCGAACCTGTTGCGGCAGGCCTTGCAGCGCCTGCGCGCGATGGCCAGCGGGCCGAACCTGGTGGTTCGCTATGCGATGAAGGCGAACTCGTCGCACAAGGTGCTGCAGTTGGTGCGCGAGGCAGGGCTTTGGATCGACGCCGTGAGCGGCAATGAAGCCCTGCGTGCGATACGCGCGGGTTTCCCTGCTGGGAAGAATCCACCAGTCATCATGCTGACCGCGGATGTGTATCGCGACAACTCGCTGGACGTGATTTTGCGTCAGGGGGTGATGCCCAATATTGGTTCAGCTGGGCAAATCCGTCAGCTGGCCGAGGCCGGGTACTGCGGGCCCATCGCCCTACGCGCAAATCCAGGGTTCGGTCACGGCCACGTGCAGGCGTGCGACACGGGGGGCCCCTCGTCGAAGCACGGCATCTGGCACGAGGATCCGGCCTGGGAGGGTGCGCGCAGGCAGGCGGTTGCAGCCGGGATGAAGATCGTCGGTTTGCACGCGCACATCGGAACAGGTCCCGATCCGCGCGACTTCGACCGCAACATGCGCAAGCTGGTCGATTTCTTCGCGGCCATTCTGCCCAAGTTCCCCGACCTCGAAGCGGTCAACTTCGGCGGTGGCATCCCACATCCGTATCGCCCGGGCGCGGCACCGTACGACCTTGCTTGGCTGAAGCCGGTTCTCGACGAAGCGGTGGCGCGGTTTGCAGCGGTGTGTGGGAGACCCATTCGCGTGGAGATCGAGCCGGGCCGCTATCCTGTGGCCGGCATGGCCATCCTCGTCAGCCGCGTGCACGATCTGAAGCAGACGCAGAGCAATGAAAAGGGCCCTGGTCACCGCTTCGTGATGGTCGACGCGGGATTTTGCGATCTGGTTCGTCCAGCGATGTACGGCGCGTACCACCACATTTCGATCGTCGGTAAGGGTTCCGCCCGAACGCCCGAGCCGCTGGTGGTTGCGGGACCGCTTTGCGAAAGCGGCGACGTCTTTACGCGTGACGAGCGTGAGCTGCTCGACCCGCGGCTTCTGCCGTGCCCGGATCCGGGCGACCTGCTGGTGCTCCACGACGCGGGTGCCTACGGCGCGGCCATGAGCTCGAACTACGTGTCGCAGGGCCGCGTGCCGCAGGTCCTTTGGGACGATAATCGGACCACGCTTATTTCCAGACGCGAAACTGTCGATGATCTGGTGCGCTGCGAATGTGAGGACAAGCTGCTGTAGAACGACGTGTAGCGGGGTAACGTGCTGGACCTTCATCAACTCATCGCCAAGGCCTACGATCTCGATCCGATTCCGATGAGCGGGACGAAGTTGGCCAATCTGGTGGCCGATCCCGAGTCCAGCCTGGAAAGCATCGCTCAAATCGTCAGCCTCGATCAGGCGCTGACAGCCCGGACATTGCGCGCAGCCAACTCGGCGGCCAGTGCGGCTCGGTCGCAGATCACGACGGTGAAGGACGCGGTCGTGCGACTAGGCCGCAGCACGATTCTGACCCTCGGCTTTGGCGCGAAGGTGCGCCAGCAGCTGCAGCAGCCCCTGCCCGAGTTTGGACTGGCCGAAAACGTGCTGTGGCGGCATTCGGTCGCGGCGGCGCTGGCGGTCGAATCGATGGGCGTGCTGGGGAAGGTGCCGATACCGCCGGAATCGTACGCAGCGGCCCTGCTGCACGACATCGGCAAAGGCGTTGAGGCGGACGGGGACGGCAGCCATATCGAGGTCGGTGTCGACCTTGCGCGCCGGCTCGGTGAGGATCCGAAGGTGCTGAACGCCATCGGTGCGCACCACGGCGACGTGGAGCCGGAGAGCGTGGAGGCCGTGATCGTCATGATCGCGGACGCCATCTCGGCGGCGCGGCCGGGCGCGCGCAAGGAAACACTGGACAACTACCTGAAACGGCTGGAAAACCTCGAGTCCATTGCGGAAGATTTCGACGGGGTGGACAAGGCATACGCGATTCAGGCCGGCCGCGAGCTGCGCATTCTGGTGAACAATGAGAAAATCACCGACGACGCGGCCAGAGAGCTCGCCAAGAATGTCGCCAAGCGCATCGAAAGCGAGCTGAAGTACCCCGGCAGGATCAAGGTGACGATCATCCGGGAAATGCGCGTCATCGAGTACGCGCGATAGACAGAGCCCCGTATGCCAGCGGGTGCACGCACATTGAAGGCCCTCATCATCGGCGACATCGTCGGCCAGCCGGGATGCAGGGCCCTCTTTGTCGGTCTGCCCGACCTCATCCGCCGGCTGGACGCAGACCTGGTGATCGCAAATGGCGAGAACGCGGCAGACGGTTTCGGCCTGACGCCGGACATCGCCCAGCGCATGTTCGCCAGCGGAGTGCACGTGATAACGTCGGGCAACCACATCTGGCAGAAGAAGGACATCTACCCGGTCCTGCAGACCAACGACGCCCTCCTGCGGCCCGAGAACTATCCAGTGATCGCGGGACCCGGCGCGATCCCCGGCAAGGGCCACTGCATCGTCACCGTCCGCGACACCGCTGTCCTTGTCGTCAACCTCGAGGGACGCGTGAATCTCTCCCCGCTCCGCGATCCCATCCAGGTCGGCAAGGCCCTCCTGAAGCAGTTCCGCACGCGGGTCAAGGCGGCGATCGTGGACTTCCACGCGGAATCGGTCGACGAGAAAGAGGAGCTGGGCCTCTCCCTTGACGGGGAGGTCTCCGCGGTCGTCGGCACGCATACCCACGTGCAGACCGCAGACGAGAGGATCCTCCCGAACGGGACGGCCTACATCACGGACATCGGCATGACGGGGCCGGTGGACAGCGTCATCGGGATGAAGAAGGAAACGGCCGTCTCCCGCAGCCTCACGCAGATGCCGTTGAAGATGGAAGTCCAGAACTCGGCCGCGGAAATTCAAGGCGTGCTGCTGGAAATCGATCTCTCCACGGGCCACGCGGTGAAAATCGAGAGGATTCGCCAGCTGTCCACCGTTTGACATGGCTCCCCGCCGGATACCGCTGATCGATCTGCTGAAGACTCTCTATCCCGGCAGCGACGAGAAAGAGCTCCGCGCGCAGGTGATCCGCGGGAATGTCGCGGTGGCCGGTGAGAAGGTGGTGAAGCCGGGAACGCCGGTGCGTTCCGACGCACCCGTGTTTCTGCGCCCGGTACCCGCATTCGTGTCACGGGGCGGAGAAAAGCTTCAGGCGGCCATCCGCGCGTGGGATGTCGAATGCGGAGGGTGCACGTGGATCGATGCCGGCTGTTCGACCGGCGGCTTCACGGACTGCCTGCTGCAGAATGGCGCCCCGCTCGTCTATTCGGTGGACGTCGGGGAAGGCCAGCTGGACTGGCGGCTGCGGGGCGATTCCCGCGTGAAGGTGATGGAGCGGACCAACATCATGAGCCTGAACCGCCCGGATCTCGATCCGCTTCCCGGGCGGGCCGTTGCCGACCTCTCGTTCCGGTCGCTGCAGGGCGCTGCCCGCCACATTCTCGAGCTGACGATCGAAGGCTGGGGCATCTTCCTGGTGAAGCCGCAGTTCGAGATGCGGCGGCCTCCGTCGGACTTTCGCGGGGTCGTTCGCGATCCCGGCGACGCCCGGTGGATCGTCGAGGATCTCGTCCAGCGCCTGGGCGCCGAAGGCGTTACCATGGAGAAACAGATTCCCTCGCCCGTTCCGGGGAGAAAGGGAAACCGCGAGATCCTGTTCCTGCTGCGCCTAGTTCGGAAATGACGAGCGCGAGAGCGGCGCGTCCAGCCGCATGCCTTCCGTTCCGAGGTACCGGACCGTCGCTCCCTCGATCCTGATCTGGACGTTCTTCACCAACGGGAACTCGGTGGCCGCGTAGACGACCTGGCGAAGCTGCGCGTCCATCGCCTCCAGTCCCTGCGGATTGAAGCGAAAGCTCTCGGTGAAATCCACCACGGCTGTGTCTCCCGAGACCGTGACATTCCGCACGCGCGCCCCGGTGGGAATCATCGAAACGAGGCCGAGATTCATTTCCTGGGAGGACGGGCCCTTCAGGAGCGCCTCCAGCGTGTCGCGCAGCGGAGAGTCGCTGGACGGGATCGGCCGGATCACGCTCTTGAGCTGGATCTTTCCCGCCTGGTCGACCGAGGCGAAATACAGCCGCGCCTTGCGGATGGCGGGTCTTTCCGGCGGGATCGGCTGGGTCTTTTCCGCCGGGTTTGCCTGCGGCCTCCGATCGGCCGGGGCGGCGGGCGCGGCCG
>PMLH01000426.1 GCA_003159055.1 Myxococcales bacterium | reverse complement strand
CAACCAACGGCAAATGCTTCGGCCAAGCGCCTACCTTGGCCTTGTCTTCTTGAGCGACGAGGATGACTGTTCGGCTGCCACCAACGACGGCATGTTCGGCGACAAGCCCGAGTTGCGCGGCGAGTCCGCCAGCCTCCGTTGTGCCACCCGCGGACACCAGTGCAGTGGCGCAAGCCTGTCGGAGGTCACGCCACCTGGCTACCCGACCACGTCCAGATTCGAGACGGATTTCGCGAGCTGCTCGGCAAGGACGGATTCCTGCCCGAATGTCACCGATGGCAACACACTCACCGACACCTCCGGCCCCACCAGCTGCAGCCCCCTCAAGAGCGTCAAGAAGCTGGCCGACGAGATCAAGGTGCTGAAGGGCGACCAGTCCGCCGACAGGATCCTGGTCGCCGGCATCTTCGGCTGGCCTCGCAACGGCGCCGACGGCAAGCCGGATTTCGCAAACGCGAAATACAAGATCGACTTCGTGCCCAACCCGAACACCTCGGATGCCGATCACCCAGTCATCTACGACTACTGGCCGGTCTGCTACGACCCGAACCATATGCCGAAGACCTCTGGCGGGTACGACCCGGACGCCTCGGGCTGGGGCGCCACGGGCGGCTTGCGCATGTCGGCCTTTGTCGACGAGTTTGCCGAGAATGGCCTCAAGTACAGTATCTGCGAGCCGGACTTCACCGACGCCATGAAGGGCATTGGCGACTCCATTGCCAAGAAGCTGCAGAACTTGTGTGTCGACGCCAAGCTGCTCGATGTCGATCCGTCGACGCCGGGACTTCAGCCGGATTGCCGTGTCGCCTATCGCGTGCCCACGGTGGATCCCCAAACCAACAAGGTCATCTACCAGGAGTCGGACCGACTGCCGCTGTGCCCGCCCGGCGCCACACCGGACACCACAACCACCGACTGTTGGCAACTCTCCTACGACGCAAGCAGGTGTCCCAGGACCGGACAAGTGATAAGCATCGTTCGCACGGCCGCGGAGATCAGCCAAGGGCAGCTTCCCCCTGGAACCAAGGTCGGCATGCAGTGCTGGGCCTGCCCAGATTCGGTTTCTGCTCCAGGGTGCGACTACTGAGGACACCGATCACTGTTCTGAATTGGGCCAAGGCGGGACGGCTAACCCTGGACCACCTGCGCGTCGGGATCCCCTACGCGCGTATGCGATCTTCGAAAGCTGTGAGGGCGGCTTTGGCGCCTTCGCCCATGGCGATGACGATCTGTTTGAAGGGCACGCTGCTGACGTCGCCAGCGGCGTAGATGCCCGCGCGGCTGGTGCGACAGCGTTCGTCGATGAGGATTTCACCCATCCGGTTGATGCTGACCAGGTCCTTGGCGACCGCGCTGTTCGGCACGAGGCCGATTTGCACGAACACGCCGTCGAGCGCGATTTCGTGGCTCTTTTCGCTCGTCCGATCCTGGTAGCGCAACGCCGTGACGGTCTGGCCGTTGCCCACCACATGCGTGGTGCGGGCGTTGGTGATGACGGCAACATTGGGCAAACCGCGCAGATTGCGCACCAGAACCTCGTCCGCCTTCAGCTGCTCGGCGAATTCGACCAGGGTGACCTGGGCACAGATGCCGGCCAAATCGATGGCGGCCTCAACCCCGGAATTGCCGCCGCCTACCACCGCCACCCGCTTGCCCTTGTAGAAGGGGCCGTCGCAGTGGGGACAGAACGCGACGCCGCGGCCGAGGTAGTCCTTCTCGCCGGGAATCCCCAGCTCGCGCCACTTGGCGCCGGTGGCGAGAATCAGCGCGCTCGTGCGCAAGATCTCGCCGCCCTGCAAGCGAAGCTCCTTTTGCTTGCCATGGTCGAGGATCTGTTCGACCTTGCGGTTGTCGAAGAGGTCGATGGCGTAGGCACGCACGTGCTTTTCCAAATCGGCGGCCAGCCGACGACCCTCGGTGTAGGGAACCGAGATCAGGTTCTCGATGCCGACCGTCTCTTGCACCTGGCCACCCAGCTGCTGTGCGACCAGCGCGGTCTTCAGGCCCTTGCGTGCGCTGTAGATCGCAGCCGAGCTACCCGCAGGCCCGCCGCCCAGCACGACCACGTCGTACTCTTGCGGCGGCTGCGCACTCACATCGAGCGCTTCGCGCCCGAGCGCACCCTCCAGCGTCTCCAGCAGCTCGGCAAAATTGGCGCGACCGACGTGCAGAATGGAATTTCCACTCACGACCGCGGGCACGCCTTGAATGCCAAGCGACGCGATGTCACCTTCGGCGAGCTCGCCGTCGATCATGGTGTGCTGGAAATCCGGGTGAATCAGCGCCATTTGGTTGAGCGCCTGAACCACGTCCGGGCAGTTGGTGCAGCTGAGCGAGACATAGGTGTACAGGCGCACGGGGCCCCTCAAGGCTTTCACCCTGCGCTGGACGCCTTGGTCGGGCAACTTGCCCTTGCCGTCGCTGTTCAGGATTGCGATGACGAGCGAGGTAAACTCGTGACCGCCGGGCAACCCGCGAAAGCGAATGCCGGTCTGCTTGCCGCCAGAAAGCAGGTCGAACTGAACGCCCGCGACTTTCTCAGGCATTTCGACCAGAGCGAGCCTGTCCCCGCACGAGGCCACATCGGCCAGCAGTTCCTGCAATTCGGACTGCTTGGGATGGTCGCTCTTGAAGAGAGCCAGCGTGATGGTCGACGACAGCTTCGCAAAATGGTCTCTGAGTTGGTCCTTGATGCCTTGGTCCAGCATGACGCTCCGTCGGGAATTGGTCAGGGGAAAGCAAGCGCCGATCCGGGCTGGGGGAACCCGGATCGGCAGAGAGGCAACGCGGTGTTGCTCAGATCTTGCCGACCAGGTTGAGGCCGGGCTTCAGCGTCGCGGCGCCGGGCGTCCACTTGGCCGGGCAAACCTCGCCGTCGTGGCTGGCCACAAATTGCGCTGCCTGGATCTTGCGCACCAGCTCCTCGGCGTTCCGTCCGATGCCGTTGTCGTGGTACTCGGCGATCTTGATCTTGCCCTCGGGGTTCACAACGAAGCTTCCGCGGTAGGCCAATCCCTCGGCGTCGATGTACACGCCAAAGGCCCGGCTCAGTGCTCCCGTCGGATCGGCGAGCATCGGGAACTTGATCTTCTTGATGGTCTCCGAAGCGTCGTACCAGGCCTTGTGCACGAAATGGGTGTCCGTGCTGACCGAGTAGACCTCGACGCCCATGCTCTTGAGCTTGTCGTACTTGTCGGCCATGTCGCCAAGCTCGGTCGGACACACGAAGGTGAAATCGGCCGGGTAGAAGAAGAAGACGGCCCATTTTCCCTTCAGGTCCGCGTTGCTGACGGTCTTGAACTTACCGTCGTGATACGCCTGCACACTGAATTCCGGAATCTGCGAATTGATGATGCTTGCCATGTTCGGGGGAGGCTCCTCTTGGGTTGTGCAGGTTGGATGCCGTCACCCCGATCCCGGTTGCGCCTACGCCGGGGCGTTTGTCTTGAATCCACTTCAGGCGCAGGGCAGGAAGATGCGGAACTCCGTGCCCTTTCCCTCCTCAGAATCCACCTCGATCATCCCGCCGTGCTGCTTGACCACACCGAACACGGTAGCCAGTCCCAATCCGGTCCCTCGCATCTTGGTGGTGAAAAAGGGCTCGAAGATTCTCTCCCGCGTCGCCTGGGTCATGCCACAACCAGTATCTCGGACGCTGAGCTGCACGTAGGTTCCCGCGCTTGCCTCTTGGCGATCCTGCTCGATCTTGGTAACCCGCGTTCGCAGTGTGACCAAGCCCCCTTCCTCCATCGCATCGCGAGCGTTCACCACGAGGTTCTGCAGCACCTGGACCATCCCAGTCCTGTCCGCCCGAATCGCCGTTCCACCACCTGCCGGGAAGGCCTCCAGGCGAACCTGTTTTCCGAGCAGTTGGACCAAGACGGGAAACGCCTCTGCTACCAGGAGGTCCAAGTCCAACACTTCGAGGCGCAATTCGCGCCTCTTGGAAAAATCCATCAGGCTGCGGTTGAGACTGCAGGCACTTCTCACCACGTCCTCGGTTTGGGCAAGGTCGTTCTTCAGGTCGTCGTCGAGGTTCGGGAGGTGTTTGACCTGGTCCAAATTCGCGGTGACCACCAGCAGAAGGTTGTTGAAATCATGGGCCACGCTGCCCGCCATGCGTCCAAGCGACTCCATCTTCTGGGCCTGGAAAAGCGCCTCCCTCAGCCTGTCCCGCTCCGCTTCCGTTCGTTTGCGCTCGCCGAGCTCCTGCTGGGCCAGGTGGACGGCACGCGTCCACCCGTCCACCGACAGTCGGACCGCCTGGTAAAGGAGCGCCAGAATGAGGAGGCCCAGAAAGCACACGCCAAGCGGGACACCAGGCAGGTACTTCGGGATCTGGCAACCAAGCCAGCCCAAGACGGCGAAGATGCTCAGCTCGAACAACGCCGCCACTGCCGACAGCACGGCCCAACGGTATGGCAGCAAGAGCGGAGAGATGACGACTGGGACCGCGTAGAACAGGTTGTCTTTCGACTCGATACCGCCGTTGGCGATGGTGTTCGAAATAACAATCAGGTGGACGCTCACGACCAGAAAGGCCGACGCTACCAGAAGGTTCCGTCTGCGCATGGCAAGCCAAGAGAGCAGGCAGAGGAGCAGAAAAAACGAGACCAATCCGGCAGAGATCAACTTGTAGGAAAAGAAGAAGGGAACACCCACACCCAACGCCACCAAACAGATAGCGATGCCCATGAGAACGAGCCTGTTGAGGAGACGGGCAACACGGGTCTTCTCGAAATCCTCCGGGAACACAGGCGTTCGGAAGAAGTCGACGATTTTGCGAGGAAGGTTCGCGTAGGGGGACATGAGTCTCGTCGCGTTGAGACGTGGCGATGCTCCTCCATTGTCCCCTGTTCGGCACGGTTCGCCAAGTCCCCTGCGATGGCCCGCTGATCGATGATGGCGTTCGCCATGGCCCAGGCAGCGCGGTCTTTCGGGCCGCAGGCTCAACCCACGACTACTCGGCCGGGCAGGCACGCGACCTGGTCCTGGTGGCGGGGCATAACGGGATTTCCTATCTGCGATAGAGCAGCCCAGCGAGGCTTCGGCCGACAGTTTCATGCGCCCGGCTGTCGAAAACTTACCAGCTGCTGACGTTTCAGCAGTTCAGGCACCGCGAAAACAGCAGATTCCGACCTGGCCTCGTGCTTGCATTTGGGCGCGACATGCGCGGCTCTCTGGTCGGATCCGTATTTCCTTCGCTGGTCGCTCTTCTCGTCAGTGTGGGTAGCTCGCGTCCGTGTGCTGCGGGCGAACCCACGCCCGCCGACGTGCTGGGCGTGGATATCGGAACGCCGCTCCCGGTTCTCGACACCATCGCGAAATCATCGCTGACCTGCCGGGAATTCGGGACGCCGCCCAGTGCCCTGGCCTGCCAGGGCGGCCTCGTGAAGCCGGGTGAGCGTGCGCCAGAGAGCACCACGTTCTGGATTGCCAACCGCCGGATAGACAAGGTGTTCGAGGTTTCGCACCTACCGGGTCATACCTACGCGCAGGGCGTGGCAGCTTTCCTGCAACGGGCTTCTGAGATCGAGACGCGTCTTCGCCGGCCTCCCACGGCGCCCGCGACCGAACCCGCGTGGGCCAAGAAGATGAATGACGAGCAAAAGTTGGCCCTGCTTGGTCAGGGTCGCCTCGCGCTGAAGGCGGTCTGGCATTTCCCGGGTCGCGAGCTCAGCCTCGCGTTGCAGACAGACAACGGCACGCCGGTGCTGGTCGTCGGTCTGGAGGGGGCCGCGATCAATTGCGATGCGCAAAGCGTGGCTGCCATGCTGATGGATCTCTTTCCCCCGGCAGCCGTAACCGCACGCGCACAGGCAGCTGAAGGCCTGGCCGCCTGCAAAGTGACCGGCGCGGCGGGCGCCCTGGCGGCCGCCGCCGGAGCCAGCGCCGAAGACGAAGTTCAGGTCGGTGCGGTGCGAGCCCTCGCGGAGCTTGGGCCCGCCGGATTGCCACAGCTAGAACACCTCGCGCACAATCGCACGCGAAGCGGGGCGGCCGAGGAAGCACGCAACGTACTTGCCGGTCGGACCAAAGCGGCGGGGGACGAGAGCGCGGCCAATTCTCCGGTTCGGATCAATCCAACCAGCACCGCCCCGTTGCCGACCCAGACACCAGCGTGGAATCCAGTTCCGGCGCTGGTGGAAACGCCATCCATCGCCGAGACGCGCGTATCGCCGCGCGAATCCGCTGGGACGTCGACGGCGAGCGCAGACACCGCCGAACCAAAAGAGGAGCCAGCGGCACCGAAGGCCCCACGCGATGGCACGGCGCTGACCCTTGCCACCTCGCTCGTGGCGGGTGGCGTGTGGGGTGGCGGCTTGTCGCTGCTGGCGCAACAAAGCAGCCCGGGCGTCGTGCTCTTGGTCGGCTCGGCGGGGGCAGTGATCGGCGGCGGCACGGCGTGGGGCCTGACCCATTTCGGACTACGGCCATCCCCTTCGCAAGCGCTCTGGTTCACGAACAGCACCGCCTGGGGAACCCTGGCCGGTCTGATGGCGTGGGCGGGCACCGGCTCGGACAACGTCAAGCTGAAGTGGGGGCTTCTCGTTGGCGGCGAATCCATCGGCATGGGCATGGGCGTGTTCGGCGCACGCAGGTGGGATTGGACGCCGTCGCAGATCCTCTTTGCCAACACCTTGGTGCTCGGTGCTGGTTTGGCGGGAGCGGGTGGGCGGGTGCTTGCCGATCCAGGAACGCCCCTGCGCGTGTCGCCTCTCGTCGGCTATGGAACCGCGCCGGCCATGCTCGCCTCGGCGGTGCTCAGTCGGTACATCCAGCTGTCAAAAAATGACGTCCAGATGGCCGCCGCCGCGAGCGCGGCCACCGCGTGGTCAGCCGGCATGCTCGCCTACGGCCTCGACACCAATCCGGCCACGCGCCGCGATCGTCTGAGTGGCGGGTTGCTCGCTGGCGTGGGGGTTGGCTACCTGGGCGCGGCAGCGCTTTCGCCGTTTGTCGACGTGTCGCCGAGCCGAACCTGGTCTGCCATGAGCGGCCTTCTCGCAGGCAACTTGATGGGCCTCGGCTCCGCCATGATCGCCGAGCCGAACGAGACCACCCGGCGCCCGCTGTGGGCTAGCGTGGGCGGCCTCGGGCTCGGCGTGGGCAGCTTCGTCGCCTATCCCTACCTTCACCCAGGCACGCAGGCACCGCTCATGAGCGCGGTCGGGGCCTCATACGGCGCAAGCGCGTGGGCTTTGGCCATGGCCGCGTCGAACGACCATTCGAGCCCCCGCATGCAAGGTGGCATTCTGGCCCTCGGCACCGCAGCCGGCATCGCGGGTCTTCTCGCCTCGGGCTCATTCTCTCCCGACGGCCGCGACTATCCAGTGACCATCGCCAGCGCCGCGCTCGGTGCCTCGGCCGGGATCGGCATGGCGAAGCTGGCCAGCGACACCACGGGCACCGCCGAGCTCGCGGGGACCTTGGTCGGCTCAGCGGCGGGCCTCGCCGTGGGCGCTACATTTTCACACTATTCACAGCTCCGCGCGCCCGATTTGGGTGCAGCGGCGCTCGGTGCTGGCTACGGCTCGCTGGTCGGGGCACTCGTGCCCAGCCTGGCAAATTCCGACTGGGGTGGTTGGTCGCGCAGCAATCGTGGCGGGCTGCTCTTGGGATTGCCGGCGGGTGCGTTCGCCGCGGCCGGGCTTTCGCACTGGCAGAAGACCAGCGGCGCGGACGTCGCCGTCGTGACCGCCGGTTCGGCGATTGGCTTGGGCATCGGCACCGGAATCGGTCTTCTGTGGCGCGACAACTACTCGCAACCGAGTCGCATCGGCGCGCTCGCTGGAACCAGCGCCGGCATGGCGGGCGCCCTGCTGCTCGGAACCGGACTGCGTTTCGACGAAGGCCTGGGCGACAGTGCCGCAAGCCTCACGCTCGTGGGCGCGGGGCTCGGCGCCGCGCAAGGCGTGCTGCTCGCAGGCATCGCCGATCCGTCAGGTCTTGTCTCAAAGGCGTCGCCGCACGCGATCGCGGGTGGGCTGTTGCTCGGCGGCTCGGCCGGATTGGCGTCGGGTCTTCTGCTCTCGAAATACTATTCGCCAAGCCCGAGCAACCTGGCGACCGTCGTGCTCGGCGACGGCATGGGCGCGCTGGCCGCGCGTGGCCTGACCATGACCGTCTTCGACCAGGGCGGCCGCAAGGACACCGCCGCAACCCTGGCCGGTTCCTTGGTGGGACTTGGCGCGGCTGCGCTGGTCGAGCACCGCGCGCCATTGTCCTCGATCGATCTCGGGGCAGGCGCAGAGGGCATGACCTATGGAGGAATCGTGGGCTCGCTCGCGCCAACCTTGGGAAGCGCGACTTGGGGAGGCTGGCAGCGTTCCATCGAGGGTGGCTTGCTGCTCGGCGTGGGCGGCGGCGCACTTGCCGGAGCGAGCTTGAGCCACCTTGCCGGCACTTCGCCAGAGACGGTGACCGTCACATCGGCCGGTGCCGTGCTGGGCCTGGGTATGGGCACGGGAACCGGGCTGCTTTGGGCGACCGACTATTCCAAGCCCTCGCGCATCGGCGCCGTCGCCGGTGTTTCCGCCGGACTCGCGAGCTCCCTGCTTCTTGAAAGGCCCTTGCGCCTGCACGAGGGACTCGGCGAATCCGCGCCCGGACTGGCGGTCGTGGGAACTGGCATCGGAATCGCGGAAGGCATCTTCCTCGCGGGCCTGGTCGATCCGTCGGGCGAGGTTTCCAAGGCGTCCCCGCGGCAGCGCTTCGGCGGCGCGCTCCTCGGAGGGTCGGCTGGGCTTGCCTCGGGCCTCGTCCTGTCGAAGTACTTCGCACCGGGGCCGAGCGATCTCGGCGTGACCGTCGGCGGAACCCTGGTCGGCGGGCTCTTCGGGCGAGGTCTGGTGATGACGACCAGCTCAGTCAATCCTCGTCGCGACACCGCGGGCACCCTGGCTGGCGCGCTCGCGGGCGCCGCCGCTGCGGCCGCTGCCGAGCACGTATCGCCGCTGACCGAGCGCGATTTGGCCGCAAGCGCAGCCGGCGCGGCCGTGGGTGGCGTGGTCGGCGCGCTCGCCCCGACTCTTGCCGACAAGCAGTGGGGCGGCTGGCAGCGCGGTACCGAAGGTGGGCTGCTGCTCGGTCTCTCCGGCGGCGCCGCCGCGGCCGCCGGACTTGCGCACGCCACCGACGTCAGCGGACGCACCCTCGTGCTCGGCATGGCTGGCGCGCTCGACGGTGCGCTGACCGGCGCCGGCGTCGGCCTTCTGCTCGACCCGGATCCCACCAGCACCCAAGGCGCGCGCGTCGGCGTGGTCGCGGGCGCGGCGTCCGGGCTCGCCATCGGGCTCGGCCTTTGGCCGCGCCTCGACTTCGAGGTCGACAACCTGCTCGTCGTTTCGGCTGCCTCTGCCATCGGAGGATGGACAGGCGCGTGGGCGCCGGTCCTCGGGCACCGCTCGCTCGGCGACGTCGACGGCATGAAGGTGCGTGGCGGGCTGCTCGCGGGCGCCGGCGGCGCTTCGATCTTGACCACGGCGCTTCTGCCGTCGTTGCACGTGGATTCCGATCTCCTCGGCAATGCACTGCTGGTCGATGCAGTCTTCTCAGGCGCAGGTGCCGGCGTTGGGGGCCTGGTCAGCCGTCGCGCCGATGCGCCGGTGTGGGGCATGCTCGGCGCCGGAACCGCCGGACTCGTTCTCGGCGGCGCCTTGCACGAATCGATCGATCTCGAACAGAGTCGCAGCCTCGTCGCGTTTGCCGGCCTCGAAGGTTTGTGGGTCGGCGCATGGCTGCCGTACCTTGTGCGGCCATCGGATGAAGTCCAGTCGTCGGACCGCGTGGCCGGCTTGGCCGCGGGTGGCCTGGGTGCGGCTGGACTGTCGCTGATGGTCAGCACGGCGGGCGTCCCGAGCGGACAGCGGCTCGGCATGGCTGGCGTTGGAAGCGCGATTGGCGCATCGCTGGCCGGCGGCTCGGTGCTGCTCTCCGAGAATCTGCACGACCAGCGCGGCGTCGGCATCTTGCTCGGCGGAACCGCGGCGGGACTCGGCCTGGGCGCGCTGGTCTCGCCACTCGCGCCGCTCGATGGCGATCGCGGCCTCTACATGCTGGGCGGGGCGGGCCTTGGCGCCGCCGAGGGTCTGGCCTTCGCATGGGCCGGCCGGGCGACCACGCGAAGTGAGTTCGGCGGCTCGGCCCTGATTGGTGCCGGAATCGGTGCCTCGCTTGGCCTGGCAAGCAGCACCGATTCCGACGGGCTGAATGCGCAGCAAGCGCTGGTGGCGAGCGGATTTTCCGCCTGGGGCGGCTGGGTGGGTTCGTTCACCGGTGCGTTCGCCAATCGCGACCCGCATGAGGTGGTGCTCGGTGGGCTCGCCGCCGCCAACGTCGGCTTCCTCGCCGGATACGGTGCTCTACACTACGACCTGGTCGAGCCGCGCGACTTTGCCTGGCTGAGCCTGGCCGGCGCGCTTGGGACCGCGCTCGGCGGCGGCGTCGGCGCCGCGCTGTCGAGCTCCACGAATCCACGCCCGGTTCTGGCCGGGCTCGCAGCCGGCCCGGTGGTCGGTATCGGCGTAGGGGCGCTCGTCGTCCCGTGGCTGCGCCACAAGGCCGACGCCAGCGTCTCGTATCGCCGCGCGCCCACAGTGGCCGGCACTCACTTCGAGCTGCCCGCGCAAGAAGAGGGCAAGCAGCGCAATTCCACCGACGTGCTCGCGGACGCGAAGCCGTCCAGGATCATCGCTGGCCTCAAGCTCGCCCAACGCCACTTCTTCGACGTCACCAACTGGACGCCCGTCTTCGGGGCGCTGCCCCCGCCGCCCGGCGATCCCAATCCCGCGCCGTTCTTCATGGGCG
>PMLH01000632.1 GCA_003159055.1 Myxococcales bacterium | reverse complement strand
CGGAGCCACCGCTGCCGCCCGAACCACCATTTGCGCTCGATCCGCCAGCCCCGCCTTTTGCCAGACCGCCGTTCCCGCCGGTCGCGGATCCGCCAGCCCCGCCTCTAGCCGAACCGCCGCTGCCAGACACACCGCCAGCCCCCGTCCCAGCTGCGCCGCCCTTGCCGATCGCACCGCCGCTGCCACTCTTCCCGCCGGTTCCACCGGACTTCGAGTGACAGCTGGAATCGCAGTTGGGATCCCCGAGCGTTCCATTGCCACCGGGGTCGCACTGTTCACCGGTGTCCACGATGCCGTCGCCACACCTGGGCTTGGTGCAGTTCAATCTGCACGCATCCGGGAAGTAGTCGCTGTTGTTTGTTCCGTCATCACATGCTTCCTGCCCGTCGATGGTTCCATTGCCGCAATCGCCGGTCCAGCCGATATCCCACAGCACCGCGCGGTCCATGTCGAGGTACATCACCGGATTCGGCAAGTCCACCGGTTCCATGATCAAGTTGGGCCTGACCAGCGGGTCCCAGTGTGAGCCAGTCGAGCCCGACTGAATCGGATTCGACGCATACAGGAGCGCATGCCCGGAGTCGTCGGCCCCGACCAATTTGGTCTTGTCCGCGGAAATCGAAACGGTCGCGCCCGATGCATTCTTGATCAAGTTGGCGTCGTCCAACGTCACCGCCAAAGTCGGAATCCCGACCGGGTAGCGCGCGACATCGCTCGCGCGGAATTCCAGCGCAGTCGGAGGCGGACTTCCCGCCTTGTTGTACGCAAAGAGCAGGGCCAATCCGCCCGATCTCTCGACAAGCTGGGCGCCGTTGAGGGAAGCGCATGTGGTGGGCGCGGCGGGAATGACAGCGATCTTTCCGGAAAAGCTGCCACTGAGGCTGGTGCAGGACGAAGCCATGGTTCCAGCAACGACCCCGCCGGTGATGGTCGATCCATCCGCAACGAATGGCCCGAAATTCGCCTCGCCGATGAAGCCGGAAAAGCCGTTCGGGGTTGGCGTGACCTGCACGCTTGGCATGCCCTTGGCGAGAAAGTGGGCAGCGACAGCATCGGTTCGCTTGCCATCCCACACGAGCTTCCGCACGTCAGTGAGTGCTGACTTGCGCTCGGCATTCGTCATGTCCGAAAAATGCTTGCCAGTCTTGGTGTCGAGCATGAACGTGGCAAACGGCACAACGCCCATCGAAAACGCACCGGTGGAGGGATCCGTGTCGTCGCTGAACCCAAGACCGTGGGTCAGCTCGTGCATAACGGTCGTGAGCAGATTGGCCTGCGTGGCGCTCGCATTCCCGTCGAGCCCGTAGTACCAATCGACGCCGATGCACTCGTACAGGGCTCCGTTGAATTGCGACGTGATGTCGGCCTGTCCCGGGTAGGTATCCTTGCCCAGGATCTTGTTGGCGAGCGCCTTGGGGTAGATATTCTTGGTCGGCAGCCCGGCAGCAGTGACCGAGTACGGCCCAGCCTGTCCTTCCACCGCCATGCCGCCACTGCAGTCGAGTGGCGCAAAACTCGCCTCGACGACAATCGGGACCGAGCTTTCCAGAATACGGCCCCACGCATCGGCCGCGGCCTGAAACACGTTTAGGCGCTGTTGCCCCACGGTGGTGCCGGTGTTGCCCGCGACAGGCGTGGCCGCGGTCTTGTCGTTGAAGCCCACGCCTGGATCGTCGAGCACGGTGATGGTGAACTTCGCCGTGGCCCAAGCAGCGGACGCGCCCATGCTCGCCGCCAGCACGACTGCGAAGCCAAGCAAACGCCTTCTCATTGCTCAGCTCCCGCGCCAGACGGATTCGTCAACGCCGTTAGTTCAGCGACCGACGAGATGCAGTGCCTGCCAAGGGTGCCATCAGGATTCCTCACTGCGACCACAGCATGGGCCACGCGTCCGTTCGGAGCGTAGAGAATCGGGCCGTCGGGTGAGGCCTGATGTCTTGTGACCCGTGTGGCGTCGAATTTCCGCGTGAGAGCTTGGCGGAACTGCTCGCGGTCCGGGTCCGCTGGCCGCGTGGCTTGCGCCGACGGTGTCGTCGGCATTTCAAGCGCAGCGGCGGCAGGCAGCTGCGCCCGAGCCTGCGGAGCAGTTGGCATGACTTCCTGGGCCGAAGAAGCATCCTCCCGTGCGCATCCCACGGTCGCGAGCAACAAGCCCGTGGCGAGCCCCGCTTGCAGAATCACCTCTCGGAAGATGCCAGTATCCAGTCGTCGCATAGTCTCTCCTATCGTTGCTGGGCAGCCAATTGTACTAGCTGCGCGCGAAAACCGAAGGATCTTCTCTCCTCGGTCCAGACACAGGCCCGGTCTGCGGTGACGGCTGGCACACCAGCGGCGGAATCTGCCCGAGCGCCGAACGGGCCACGGGACCNNAGGGACGCGACGCAAATGCGCGATTTCACGACGGGAGTCAACCCGTTCGGCGCTCTAGTTCCGCGTCACCTGCCCGTGATCGAAGAGTCCGCCAAGCTCCGAGAACGAATGCGCCGCCGACGAGCTCTTGGTCTCTGCCACCACCATGGCAAGCCCCAAACGCGCCCGCAATTCAAGATAGGCCGACGAAACTCCCCAGCGCACGAGATCCAAGATGCGCCCTTCCGGTCGCGTGTGGGTGGCGCGCGCCTCGCGGACTACCTCCCGTGCCGCCGCAACCACATCCCCGCAAGCAATCAGACCGGCGCGGTTCGCGATTTCGTCGGCATGCGCAACCCAGGCTCCAACATCGATCCGATCCTTCGACACGGTCGCAGTGCCCTCCCCACCGAACAGCTGCCCGTCCAGGCCCTCGCTGCGTGAGCCATCGAAGGACGTCGCATGACCGGCCAGCAACGGAGCAGCGGCCGCTGCGATGAGATCCACCTGCGCCGCGGGCAGCTTCTTGTTCAGATAGGTAACGTACTTGCGCACGGCTGCCTGATCCGTTTCCGGCAATTCGAACTTCGGCCGAACCAGCCTGAGGGCTGCGGCGAAGACGACCCGCAGCTCGTCCAACCTGGGCACCAATTGCGGCCAAAGCAGGAAGTGGTCCGCCCGCAGCCCGACCAGCTTCTTGGTCACGAGGAAGGTCAGCTCCTGATGCGTACGCCCTATCACCAAGTCTCGCCCAAGCACCAGCGCCGGCACCGGTCGATCCCCTTCCAGCAGCACGACCAGCTCGATTTCACCAGGCGCACCCGGCGGAACATAGACCGGCGGCAGGGGCACGCCGAGGAGCCGACTGGCGTAGATGAGCAGACGCGAAACGAAGGACCGATCGTATTCCAGGGCAGCGCGGTGCTTGGCTTCGATGCCGTACACGGAACCATCTTTTGCGCGCGCGGCGATCAGGGCCGGTGCGGCCGCCGCCAACACCTGCGCAATCAAGCGATCCTCGATGGACGAACACAGATGTCCCTGCCACTGCTTCTCGGTGATGAAGGTCCGGGCCAGCGGCACACCACGCGGAGCGTTCGTGTCGTAGAACGCACGTTCGCGCACATCGGCCTTGGTCAAGGCACACAGCGCAGCGCTGGTGCAAAACAGGGCGTCGTATTGATGGTAGTGGCCGAACACCTGCGCCAGCGCCCGAATCTGCTTGGCGGCCGAATCGCCATCCCCCGCAACCGACAGCAGGTGCTCGCGCGTGGCCACCGCCGCGGCGATTCCGTCGGGACCTTGCGCCTCGTACACCTCCGCGAGCGCCTCGCGCTGACGAAGGTCGTCTGGGGCAAGCCCCACACAAACCTCGAAGGCCGCCGCTGCTGCTGGAAAGTCGCGCAAGTAGCGCCGACAGGTGTCGGCCAAGGCACGCCACAAGGCGAGCAGCCACGGTCGGCGGTCGGCGGCCGGATTCGGCCCGAGCCGCTTGATCATGCGTCGGTAAGCGCGGGTCAGCTCACGCCAGTTGCGCCGATAGATCAGGATGTTCTCGATGTGCTCGAAAACACGCCGGTCGCTCGGATCCTCGTCGAGCGCCCGATCGTAGAGAGCCACCGCCTCGTCGGGGGAATCCAACTCGCTGTTGAGAATGCTCGCCAGCGCGACCAAGTAGCAAACCCTCTCCCGCCCGCTGGTTAGAGACACCAGGCGCTCGAGGACATCCACCGCGCGCGACCAGTGCCGATTGAGCGTGTGCAGCTCGACCAGCTCGTGCAGAACGCCGACATCATCGGGCCGTAGTTGCGCTGCTTGCAGGTAGCTGCCGAGCGCGGCCGGCAGATCGTTCATTTCCTCGCGTTGCAGGCGGCCGATCTTGCAGATGATGTCGAAGCGCTCGTCGACCGACAGATGCCCGTGCAAGAGCACGCGATACTGTTCGATCAGCGCCTGGGCGTTGGCCCCTCCACGGCCCTCCATCTGGGCCGTGGCTTTCGCCAGCGCCTGCCTCACCCCGGGCAAATCGGGCGCCAGCCGCAACGCCTCCATGAAGGCGTGCGTCCCGGCCGGGACATCCCGCAAGGCCACGTGAGCCTGGCCAAGCCGCATCAGGTGGGCCGCGCGCTCTTCACCTGGCATCCCGTCGGCAGCGATCGCCAGCAGGCGCGGAACCGTGGTCAGTATGTCTTGCCACCAGCCCCGGTCAGCGGACAGTTGCGACCAAGCCAGGAGCGTGGGCAGGTGGCCGGCCATGGCGGAATAGGCCTTGCGGTAGTCGCTACGGGCTCGCTCGAAGTCGCCCGTCATCTGAGCCGACCACCCGGCCTTGTACCAAAGCTGCGCAGTGTCCTCCATGGCATTCTTGGCCGAACCAGCCATGCCTTCCAGCAGCGAGGACGCCGCTGACCAATCCTTCCGCTCCCACGCCGCTTCCGCCAAAGCGGCGACTGCCTTCGGGTGATCGGGCGACCACGAGAGCACGCGCATGTACTGGACCACCGCCGCTTCCGCATCGTGTAGTTGGTCGCGGTAGATCTCGGCAGCGTCGAGCGCGTAGTCCACGCTGTCGAGCGGGTCGATGGCGTTACCCGCCGCA
This sequence comes from Myxococcales bacterium, assembly GCA_003159055.1. The sequence continues at coordinate 21,590 of PMLH01000632.1, read as the reverse complement.
CACGTCAAATACGCTGCAGCGCGGTGCCAATCGCCGCGATGGCCGTGCAGCAGGACCAAGGAACGGACGGCTGTGTTGTTGGTCGGATCGGCGGACATCGCCGCCTCCAGCGCCGCCTCGGCCGCAGCCATGTCTTCAAGGTAGCGCTCGTACCAAAGCGCGATGGTGACCAGCAACTCCGCCCGTTTCGAGTCCGGCGAGATCTCCGTTACCATGCGGTTGCACTGGGCAAGCAGATCGTCCCAGCGGTTGTGCACCGTGGCCAGCCGCGCCAGCTCCGCCGAGACATCGTCGCTCGACGGGTTCTCGCGCAAAGCTTGGAGCAACGTGACCACGGCGCGATCGGCGTCCGCCAAGTTGGTGTCGAACAACTGCGCCGCTCGAACCAGACAGCGGGTCCGTTCCGCTGGATTTTCGGTTTGGCCGGCTCTCTCGACCAGAAGCTGGACCAAGTCCTGCCACCGCTCATTGTTGATGTACTCGCGCTCGAGCTGGCGGAAGGTGTCCACCGCCGGGGTTATGTCGATGTCGGCGAATGGCTCGGTGTCGATAATCTGGAAGGCGCGACTGAGGGAGTCCTCGGATGTCATCTCTTGACTACCGAAGTCGAGCAGCACAGGCGAATCCCCAAGGCTATCCCGGTCTTCCTCGGTGTGCCTGTCTCGCATCATTCCGTACCTGAAAACCTAAAGTCTTATTCCTGCTTGGGGCTCGGATCAAGGCTGCACGGGCTGCGGCGCGGATTTGCTGACCCACCGCGCAACACAGCTAGCCTGGGCAAACGGTCCTTTTACCAACCGGCTCTCCGCCTCGGCCAGGCGACAATTGTGCTGTCGTGGTCCCTCCCTTGCCGTCTCCCTCGCGGCGTCTCCCTCGCCGACGGTACTGCTGCGCCATCGGACAGGGATCGGGGGAGGGGCAGATAGGGATGGATCGGCAGGGATCGGGGGGGTCAGGTCAGAATTTGGCCAGCTCGCGACAGTCGCGATCGGCGCGCTTCAGCTTCTCTGCCGGAGCGTCCGGCACGCGCTTGTATGTCTAGGCCAAGCTACAGTGGACGCTGGGATCGTACGGGTTGACCGCCAAAGAAAGCAGAAGAGGCGCAATCGCGGCCTTGGCATCGCCCTTGCCCAGCATCGCCTGACCCGCAATCAGGTGAGGCCAGGGCAGTTCCGGATACGTCGCCTCGGCTCCGCCAATCACCCTGATGGCTTGCTCGTATTCGCCAAGCGCCAGGTGCGTACGGCCGAGCTTCACGGCAAAGATCCAATTGGAATTGCCCGCGACCTTGTAGCCTTTTTCGTACTCGACGCTGGCGGCGCGCGGCCGGTTGCGGAGCAGCATCATGTTACCCAGGCGGAGGAAGCGGTCGCCCTCGGCGCTGGTCGCTGAACCGTCGTCTTCACTGGGGGCGCCCTGGGCACCCGTGCCTTTCTTCCTGTACTTCGGAATGAGCGGCTCCATCCCGGGCAGGGTCTTGTAGTGCAAGCCCTGCATGAATTGCTTCCACGCGTGTTCGAAGTCGGACCACGAGCCGCTGCCGCCGAACGCCCGCGCCACCGCCACGCGAGCATCGCCGCCGTCGCGCACGGTGGCCAGGACCTCGCGCAACGCCGCACTATTTGCGTGCGCGTGAAGGCATGCTATCGCTGTCGTCACTTCCGCGAAGGCCAGGGTCGCATCCTCGGCGCGCGGCAGTTTTGCCATAGACGGGTGCATGGCATCGAAGGTGATCAGCTTGCCGCTGGCCAGGGCCTTGGCCAGAAAGTGCTGCATCGATGGATTGAGCGAAAGCCCAATCGGCGTGCGCCACCGATGTTCGAGGAACTTGGCCAGACCTTCTTGCAGCCACACCGGCGCCCGATCGTGGGTCAAGGCGGCCACCGCGTAATGGATGTATTCGTGCGACAGGCTGTCCTGCCATTCGTAGCCCAGACGCAGGGCGCGAGGGCTGGTCAGCATGATGCGGCTCCATTTCGACACCGCGACGGTGCCCGTGCGCTCGATCTCCGCGTCGGCAAGGGTGGTCATCACCGCCAAGTCGCCAGCGTCGCGAAGAATATCGACGACAATCGGCCGGCCGGGCACGAACCCCAGATCGTCTTGCACGGCGGCGACCGCCGCCTCCAGGCTTTCCAGGCCATAGTCGGCCAGCACGGCGTCTTCCGCCGGAAAGCGAAATACGAAATGCGGCGACCGGCGTTCGAGGTAGCCGCTCGTGACCTTGGCCGACCCTTCGGCCAGCTCGATCATTTCCTTCAGCTCGCGCGGTACCTGGCCGGTGCCAGCCGCCGCTTTGTATTCGGCCGCGGCGGCCTGGAAATCACCGGCAAAGAATCGCTCGTAGCCTTTGGCGATGAGGGTGCCCGGCTCGCCAGGATGGGTCTTGGCAAGGCTCGCCAGCGCGCGATCTGCCTCGCCGAATCGCCATTCGGAGTACAGGCGTTCCACGTTGGGCGATTCGTTGGCCGCACGGGCCGACAGGGTGGCAAACAAGCAAAACCCGAGCGCCACCATCCTCATTTGACCAGGTCCTCGTAGTAGCGACGGACCTCGTCGCGGAACTTCTCCGGCGCGCGCTCGCGCATCGCCTCCATCAGCTCTTGCCGCCACTCGCGCGGCGCCTTGGTCTCGTCCGCCTCCGGAATGCGCACCGGCTCGCGGCTGGCGCGCGAACCGTCGCTGGGCTTTTGCCCCATGTTCTGCCGCAATTTCGCCAACCGCTCGGCGATTTCGCCGGCCCGCCCGGCGCCTTCGTGGGCCGAGCCCTGATTCAGGTCGTCCCCGGTCTGGCGCATCTGGTCCGCGATCTCCTCCAGCTCCGCGCGGGCCTGCGCGGCGCCCGGTACGGAATCCTCACGACCGCCGAGATCGTGCGACAGACCTCGCGTCTTCTCTTCGATTCCGGATTGTCTTTGTCCCAGATTTCGGGTGCGCGACCGTTGCTCCATCGACATCACTTCACCGCCACGCGGGATCATGCGAGCAAGATCCCCGGCAAGCTCGCGCGCCAGCACCGAGGCGTCGTCGATCTGCCCGCCAAAACCAAGCAGATTCTGCGACGGCGGCCGGGCCTGCGCGATCTGGCGATTCGACAAGTGCTGCAAGTGCGAAAGCCCATCCGACATCCGATCCGCCTCGTGGGTGGCCTCGTTCCATTCCTTGGCCGCCACAAGTCGCCGGAGCTGACGAACGTTCTCGCGGATCGCTGCGGTCGCGGCGTCGCCGCTGCTACCGAGCTCGTGCGGAGCTCCGCCCGCTAGCTTGCGTTGAATCTGGTCGAGCTTCTGCTTGGCCTTCGCAATTTGACTTGTCTGCTGCGCCTCCAGCCGCTTGGCCAGCTCGGCATCCACTTCCTGCGCCAGTGATCGGCTGTCCTCGGCAAGCCCACGCTGATCCCCTTCCAAATCGCCGATCTTTCGTAGGAGCTCGGCGGTCGCTTTGCTTTCCTGGGGAAAGCGCGCGTTGTCGAAGCCGCCCGCATTCCTGTCGAGCGAGTCGCGCAACGTGGCCAGCGACTCCCCGAGCGCGGACAGCGCCTCGGCCAACGACTTGGCGTCACCCTTCGCGAGCAGGGAATCAAAGCGCGCCACCTGTTCCAGCGTCTTGCGCGTGTCGGGCAGGTTCATCCACTCGGGGCTGATTTCATTGCGCGCCTTCACCTCGGCGATCTTGTGCGCCAGCTCCGCGATGCGTGCCTTGAGCTCACGCACCTCACGTTCGATCTGCCGGCGCAGTTGCTCGTCGCCGGTGGCCTTGTAGCGCTCCAGCAAATCCTGCAAGCGTTTGTGCGCCGCCACCAGGTCCTTGCCGATGTTTGCCAAATCGTCGAGCCGCTGCCGACCGATGAGGTCGTCGAGGGCGAGCACGGCACTTTCCAGTTCGGCGATGTGGCGCGGTGCTTGCGCGTGCAGCCGGCCCCAGAGTCCGCTCGCTGCACCTTGGTCGGGCTTGCCGGGCTGGGAGGCAAGGATTTCGCCTTCCTCGCGAACCAGCTTGGCCAGCCGGCCAGCCGTCGCAACCAGCGTGCTGGTCGCGAGCTTGCCGGCACTGCCAGCGCGTCGCTGTTCATCGACGATGCGCCCGAGTTGGCCCAGGGTCACGCTCTCCCCGTCGTGAACCTCGCGCAGGCCGGCGATCCGCTCGGGCGCCTCGACGGTCATGCCCGGATTTTCTGCCTCGATGCGATCCCCGAGCGTGGCAATCAGACGGTCCAGGATCTCGCGCTCACGCACGAGGTGCTCCTCAGTCTCCTCGCGCGGGCTCTGGATCACCAGGTGCAGCGTGCGTGACACGCCGACCTTGCTACCCGACACCTCGTCGCGGTCCTTGGCCTCGATGTGATAGGCGACGCGCGCGCCTGGCGTGAGCATGGCGGTGGCCGGCTCGAAGGAGGTCGTGCCGCGCACCTCGCGCGCCCCTTGCGCACTCTTGAGCAAAATCCGGTGCTCGGGGCCATCGTTCACGCGGTAGACCAGCGCGACTTCGGAAAGGCCGAAGTCGTCGCGCGCGTGGTAGCCAACCTCGACCGGCCGCGGGGTCGCAAGCTCGATCCGGTCGGCGGGCCCGACCACATCGACCTCGGGCGGCTGGTCGCTTTCCACCACGATTCGGTGGGCGCGGTCTTCGCGCAGCGGTCGCCCGAGGAACGGCTGCAGCCAGATTCGGTACGCGCCGCTTTCATTGAGGTCGAGCGACGCAGAAAGCTTGCCCCGGTTCACGTCAGCCCCGAGCACGCCTTCCTCGCCGCTTTCCCCCATGAGCAAGCGCGCTTGCCTGACCGTGCGCAGGGACCGCATCTCGATGTGAACGTGCGTGCCGCGCAAGGCATGCAGGTCGCCGGTCGAGCCCTCGATGATCTGGCGAGGCAGCCCGGTGTAGGCAGGAAAGTCGTAGGTGACGCGCACGTCGCCAACCAGCGGCTCGCGCGACACGAGCGCACCTTCGAAAAGCGTGGGCCTGTGAAACAAGGTCCGCATGCCGTGTCCCACGGCGGACGGGAAGACGAGCACAGCAAGCAAGAGAAACAGCAGCGACGAGCCCGCGACGAACACCGCACGCACCGCTCGGTGCAGGGGAATCAGATCTTCCACAACGATGGGCGCGGTCACATCAGCCACACTGGCGCAAAAGGCTTGCGCCATCTCGGGTGACACGGCGGCCCCGCCGGTCCGCGCCGCCTGCAGCTCGACCACGGAAAGAATGTCGCTGGCGAGCGGTGGGCGGTGTCTTCCCACCAAGCGAGCAACGGCGGCCTCATCCTCGAGGGCGCGCGAAGGACGAAGGTAGCCGAGGGCGACACCAGCAGCCCCGCACGCGGCGATGCTGCCGAACGCAACGTACGGCCACGATGCGGCCGGCCCGGCAAGCCCCGCCACAACCGCGAGGCCAAGGAGCAGCAGGCCGAGTACCGCCATCGCGTAGCCGCCCGTGCGTACACCGACCTCGACCAGGGCGCGGGTGCGCGCGCGCTGCAGAAAGCGATGGATGCGCTCACGGTCGGTCATCGGCGTCGAGAGTATAGCCCGTGGACTGCGACCGAAAGGCATACAGGAACTGCCAAACACATACCTGCTCTGATGTTCAGCAAGATTTCGGTCCCAAGCTTGCACAAGCTGGGATCCGCCATGCAAACAGCCCAGGAAATCGGGACCTTCCAGCGCCAGCGCGCAGAAGTGCCACACGAGGCAGTGGCAATTGCGCCCACTCGAGCAGCCGTCGATGAGCTGGCGGCCGAGCCAATGGCGCAAGAAGACGAGCTGGATTCATTGGTCAGACAAGCCAAAGCAGGCGACAAGACGGCGCTCGACCAATTGCTGGCGGACTTGCGGCCACGGGCCATGGCGGCTGCCATGAGGGTTCTGCGCAACAGCGACGACGCCGAAGACGCTGTTCAGGAAGCCTTCATGAAGATCTGGCGCAGCTTCCACCGCTTCGAAGGGCGTTCTTCGTTTTCCACCTGGGTTCACCGCATCGTCATGAATGCCAGCCTCGATCTGCTCCGCCGCACGGGCGTTCGCTACGAGACCTACGCGCCCGCCGATAGCCAGCAGGAGACGGCGCAGGAAATCGAGCAATCGAGCGAGCGCACGCCAGAAAGCGATGTCGCCGAACACGAGATCCAGGTGCTGGTTCGCTACGCCATCGCCCAATTGCCGGTGCTGCACCGTCAAGCGGTCGAGCTGCGCGAGCTTGAGGACTACTCCTATCAAGAGATGGCCGACATCATTCAATGCCCGATTGGCACCGTGATGTCGCGCTTGCACCACGCCCGACACCGGCTGGCTGTGGACCTTAGCCACCCCTTCGCGGACTCGTGTGCCCTGGCCGCCGCATGAAACATCGCGTCAGCATCGGCAAAAACAGCGTTTAGCGCACTCCCCATCTCTGGGTACAATGGCGCCTCTTTGCCATGTGGCCCGGACGCGCCTTTGCCGGACGATTGAAGCGCCTGCTGCTGAACAAGCGAGTGTGGGTGCTCGTTCCATTGGCCACCTTGCTTGCGACCTACCCCATCTCGTTCGGGGCCCTGGGCGGGCGCCTCGTGACGTCGAAGCTTGCAGCCAAGCTGGGCATGCCGGTCGAATACGACAAAGCCCGCGCCGGTTGGAGCACGTTGCGCATCTCGAACTTGACCATCGGGCCGAAAGCTCGGCCGCTGGTCGCAATGAAGAGCGCCGAGATTTCGTTCGCAGCCGCCTGGGGATCGGGGACCATCATCCTGAATTCGCCACAGATCGACATCCGGCGAGGCGGTGATGGCGACAACACCAGCACGCTCCTTGATCGCCTACGCAAGCCTTCCCCGCGCGGCAAGGGTGACAAGCAGGCGTCCTCCTACCCAGTGGTCGTGGTACGGCAAGGCAGTCTCTGGCTTCAGGATGCGCGAACCGACATCTTGGCAACCGTCGGCAGCTTCGACGCGACCTGGGAGCCATCTCGGCGCTTCTCGATCGCAGCGCTCAACGTCGCAGGCAAGCTCGGCTCGCATGGCGGTGAGGCCGCGCCAACCTTCGGCGCGGAAACCTTGACCATCGAAGGTCCGCTCTCGGGTATGCGACCCCACGGCTTTCCGCAGATCTCGGTCAAAGAGGGTCACGTCCAGCCTTTGCCCAACCTTCCGCTCACTGGCATCGCCGGCAGCCTGCGCCCGACTCAGGCCGGGGGTGACGCCGTCGACGTTCTGTTCTCGGGCAGCTACGCGGGCGCCAAGCGCTCGCTGTGGACCGCCACCGGCAGCGTGAAACCGGCCGTGGATTGGTCGAGCGTCGACGGCCAGGTGGCCTTGCGCGCCGAGCGATTCTCCCTCGACAAAATTGCGGACGTCCTGCCCGCATCCGTGCTGGAGCCCGAAAACACGGAAATCGACGCTGCCATCGAAGCGCGGTTTGCCGGCCGGCGTGTGGCCTTGAGCGGAAAGCTCGACGTCGAAGGCCTGACCATCGAGCACGAAAGGCTGGCCAGCGAGCCAGTCGAGAACGCGAGCTTCACGCTCCATTTCGATGCCACCGTCGATCGGGATCAGCGGAGGCTGGAGCTGGCCTCGCTGGAAGGCAAGATCGGCAGCCTGCTGGTGCGCCTGGCGGGCTCCATCGAGCTGCCCACGGGGTCGTTCAAGTTCAAGGATGGTCGCGAGCTCAAAGTGATTCCGAAGATCGATCTATCGCTGCGCGTGCCACGCACGGCGTGCGCCAAGATCTTGAACAGCATTCCCGCGCCGCTGGTTCCGCGGCTGCAAGGCTTCGCGCTGCAAGGCATGTTCGAGGCCGACCTCCACGCCAAGATCGACTTTGGCAACCTCGATGGCCTTGATATCGGCGGCAAGGTGGGCATCGACGGCTGCCAGGTGGTGCGCGCGCCGCAGGAGGTGCTGGCACTGGCCGGGCCTGATTCGATCATGCAGACCGTCGAGGTTCCGCCGGCGCCGTCGGGCGGCAAGGACAACGAGCTCATGACCTTCGCCGTGGGCCCCGACAATCCGGACTTCGTTCCTTTCGACAAGATTTCGCCGTACCTGGTCGCGGCCATCATGACCACGGAAGACTCGGGCTTCTTCAAACACCATGGCTGGGTTTCGTCCGGATTTGCCACTGCCCTGCGGCGCAACCTCGCAGGGGGCGGATTCCGGCTGGGCGCCTCGTCCATCACCATGCAGATGGTGAAGAACGTCCTACTCAGTCACGAAAAGACGCTGTCGCGCAAATTCCCTGAACTGTTCCTGGTCTGGTTCGTCNNTTCAACGCCATCGAATTCGGCCCGCGACTGTACGGTATTGGGCCTGCGACAAGGCACTATTTCGGCAAGCCCCCATCAGAATTGACGCCGATCGAAGCAGCCTTTTTCTCCTCGATTCTGCCAAGCCCGAAGAAGCGGTACGTGCAATATTGTCATGGCACGTTGACCACCCAATGGGAACGCTATGTGCGACGGATCCTGAGCAAGATGCGCGAGCGCGGACGCCTGAACGACGAGGACTTCGCCACCGCCATGGCATCGACCTTGGTGTTCAACAAAGACGAAATGACAATGACCGAGAAACAATGCACCGACTGGGTTCGCAAGATCACAGCCAGGCCCGAACCCGAGCCCGAACCGGAAGCCGACGGGCAGTAGACCGATGGCCCGACGACGCGACAAGGACTCCGGCGAACGACCGGCGCCGCCGAAACGCGGCAAGCGCAGGGGCCTGCGGCGGGTGCTCATCCTGCTTTCGATTCCGGTGTTTCTGGTGGTTGCCGCCGCCGCGAGCTTGGCCGGAATCTTCTACTACTACGGCAGCGACCCCAACCTGCCCAGCCTGAACGGCATCGGCGACTACCGGCCCGATCAGATCATCAAGGTGCTGGACCGCGAGGGCCAATTGTTGGGTGAGATTGGCAGCATTCATCGCACGGCGGTGCCCTACGAGAAAATTCCGAAGGTCATGGTTCAGGCGTTGCTCGCTGCCGAAGACGCCGAGTACTTCGAGCACGAAGGTATCGACTACAAAGGCATGGTGCGGGCGTTTGTCGAGAACGTGATTCGCCGCAAATTCGCCCAAGGTGCTTCAACCCTCACACAACAGGTGGTCAAGCAGATGCTGCTGACCCCTGAAAAGAGCATGCGGCGCAAGGTCCAGGAGATCATCCTGGCGCGGCGGCTGTCGCAACGCTTTTCCAAGCAAGAGGTGCTGGCGCTCTACCTCAACCAGATGTGCTTCGGGCACGGGCGATACGGCGTGGAGGAGGCCGCGCGCTACTTCTTCGGCAAGTCCGTCAGCGACGTGGACCTGGGCGAGGCCGCCTTGCTTGCCGGACTGGTGCAATCGCCCGAGCGCCTGTCGCCCTACAAGCATCCCGACGCCGCAAAGAAACGGCAGATCTACGTGCTCGGACAAATGGCCAAGCTCGAGTACATCTACGAGGACGTCGCGAAGAAAGTGGCTGCCGCGCCGATTGCCGTCATCCCCGAGCGTGCGGCCGCCCCCGGCATCGCGCCCGAAGCGGTTGATTCAGTCCACAAGATGCTGGACGGGAAATTCGGCGCCGACAAAGTCGCCGGCCTCGGCCTTGAAGTCAAAACCACCATCGATTCCAAGCTGCAGACCCTGGCACGGCAGGCGCTCGAACGCGGACTGGAAGAAGTCGACCAGCGCCACGGCTTCCGAGGCCCCATGGCGCATCTGTCTGGCGCCAAGCTCGACAAGAAACGCGCCGAGCTGAAGGCGGAACGCGAGAAGCCGCTCCGCGAGAACGAAAAGGTCGAGGGCATCGTCGAGAGGGTTGAACAGAATCCCGATGATCCCAAGCAAGCCAAGCTGGTGGTGTTTCTGGGCGATGGCGTGGGGGTGGTCGACCTCGCGGCCGAGCCACGCTACACCCTGGGAAGCAAGCTGCCCGGCGATCGCTTCAAGCCAGGCGACGTGGTGCGGGTGCGACTGGCACCTGAGCGCAAGAACGACAGCGACGGCAACCCGGCCCTTGCGCTGGAGCTCGGCCCGCAGGCCGCGATGGTGGTCCTGGATCCTGCACGTAGGGACGTACTGGCGCTGGTAGGCGGCTACGGCTATCGGCTGGGAGGTCTCGACCGCAGCCACCGCGCCCACCGGCAGCCTGGATCGGCCTTCAAGCCGTTCGTGTACGCGGCCGCCATCGATTCCAAGCGCTTCACGGCTGCGTCAATCGTCAATGACACGCCCGAGGTCTATAGCCGCAGCGGGTGGAAGCCGCAGAACCACGAGAAGGACAGTTTCCGCGGCCCGGTGCGGCTGCGAGTCGCGTTGGCCCATTCCATCAACACGGTTGCAGTCAAGCTACTCGACGACCTGGGCATGGTCGCGGTTGAGGAGATGGCGACCGCGGCTGGCATCGTCTCGCCACTGCCAGAGAAGAAGGACCTGTCGCTCGCCCTCGGTACCGCCACCGTGACGCCCATCGAGATGGCCAACGCCTACGCCACCTTCGCAGACGGCGGGCTGGCGGGCGAAACCCGCCTGGTGACCGCGTACGGCAACGAGCAGGTGCCCGCGCCGGAATTGCGTCCGGCCGTCCGCCCCGAAACCGCCTACGTCATGGTATCCATCATGAAGAGCGTGGTCGAGATGGGAACCGCCCGCGCGGCCGCGGCGAAGCTCCAGCGGCCCGCGGCGGGAAAGACCGGAACCTCGGACGACGTGCGCGACGCCTGGTTCGTTGGCTTCACGCCCGAGTTGTTGGCGGCGGTCTGGGTCGGCTTCGACGAGAAGCGCGTGCTCGGTCGGGGCGAGGAAGGCGCGCGCACGGCCCTGCCCATCTGGATCGACTTCATGACCAAGGCCCTGGCCGGTCGTCCAGTCTCCGATTTCGAACAGCCTGCGGGCATCGTGGTCGCGCGCATCGACCCGGCCACCGGCCTTCTTCCGCCCCCGGGCAGCGAGGGCATCGAAGAGGTCTTCCTCGACGGCACCGCCCCGACCGAAACCGCAGCGGCGCCCGGCGAGGAGGCCAACCCCGACCAGATGTTGCTCGAACGCCACGACGGCCCCTAGGCCGGAACCGGCCTCCGGACGCCGGATCCGGCGATCGGTCGCCAGATCCGGTTCCCGAGCACCCGCTACCGCGAGCGACGACGGCGAAGCACAGCCACGGCGGCCAGGGCTAGCAAGGCGAACCCGGCGGGTGACGAAGTCCCCGATGGTGCGACGGCGCAGAAGCCGCCGCCCAGCAGGACCGGCTTTTCGTTCGTGGGAGGTACAGGAGCGGCCGCATCCTTGTTGCCGACCGGAACCGCAGCATCGGCCTGGGCAACCGGAGCGACATCGTCATTCGCGCTCGGGACATCGGGGCCAAGATCGGGCAGCGGAGCCGCGTCGGAGCCCACGTCTGGGATGGGGGCGGCAAACCGATCTATCGCCGCGCCGTCGAGCAAGGCTTCAGCGTCGCCCGTCCCCTGACCCGAATCGAGCCCCACGGCGAGACCATCGCCCTGTTGATCCAAAGCCCCATCGAGAACCGGCTGGGGCCGAGTGTCCGGGGTGCCTGTGACGGGGAGGTCAGCGGCGACGTCGTCCTTGGCCGCATCGACGAGCACGACGACGTCGTCTCCCGAAGACGCGTCAGGGGACTCGGCATCGATCGCGACCGCGCCTGCCTCACCAGCATCGGCGCCGACGTCAAGCCACGGGGTTGAGTCTTGGGCATCGAGCACTGAGCCAGCCTCCGTGCCGCTATCCAGAACGCCGCCATCCAGCAGGCCGGCGATGATGTCCCACTCGTAGGTGTCCGGCGTTGGGTCAATATTGCCGCTGAGATCGATGGCACGCACGGCGATCGTGTAGTGCCCGTCGGGAAGCACAGGCGTGGCGTAGCTGGCCTTGCAGTCGGCCCAGGCTTGGTTGTTGAGACTGCACTGATAACTCACGCCGCCCTCGTTGCTGGTGAAGGTGAAGAAGCCTTGGGGGCTGCTCGACACCTTGTCCGGCTTGGAGGCGATCGTGGTGTCCGGCATGTCCGCCGCCGGCAGGGCGCCACAGTAGAGGAAGCTGGTCGCGTCGCCGTCGGTCCGGCCGTCGTTGCCGGCCGTGGCGCCGTTCGCGCGGAACTTCGCCATCGCGGCGTGACTGGTCGTGCCTCCCACCTTGCCCTTGGCTGACGCCGTAACAGTTCCGCCCGACATCGCGACATAGCCGCCACCACCGCCACCGCCTGGGCCCTCGGTGTCGGTGCGAGTGCCGGTCTGTGAACCGCCGAGGCCACCGTCGGCCGAAATCGCAATGCCTGCCAGACTGGCGGCGTGAATCACGACCGTACCACCACCACCGCCGCCACCCGCTGCATCGCCGCCGGCGTTGCTGTCCGGGGAATCAGCGCCGTTTTCGCCATCGGCCACGATGCTTCCGGTGCCGGAAACCGTGCCGGCGATGATGAAGACCAGACCGCCGCCATTGCCACCTCGACCAGCGACGGCGTTGTTGCCGTCACCTGCGCCGCCGCCGCCACCCATGAAAAGATGCTGGGACGGGTTGTTGTCGACGGGGCGCCCGCCCAAGCCCCCGACGCTTCGGCGGTCGTCGCCGTTCCAAGCGGTGCTGCCAGGCGCACCGGCCTGAGTGGTTGGGTCGAGGTTCGTAGCAGTTGAATAAGAGTAGCCGCCGCGGCCACCACCCTCGGACGTACTGAGTGTGTTGTTGGTGTAGGCGGGATCCCACTGCCAGGCAGCGGCCGGGCTGTCGGTCGAAACCAACATCACGCCTTGGCCGGTCCACGCGGCTTCATTTGCGGCGCGCGCGTTGGCGCCGCCGCCGCCACCCGCATTGTGTGCATCGCCGCCGCCGCCACCGTTGGCAGGTGCACCGCGACCATAGCGCCCATTCAACGCATCGTATGCGACTGCATCGCCGGCGATGCTTTCTCCCTTTTCCCCGCCGTCGGTGTCTGCTCCGGATCGATACGTCGTGACACCCATATTGGCAGTGGCGTCGTTGGGCTGCGTTGCTCCACCACGGAAACCCTTGGCCTTCACGTCGATCTTGCCGGTACCATTGATTGCGAGGGTGGTCTCGGCGTGGACCGCAACCACGCCGCCGACGGTTCCGCCCGAGGCCGGCACTGTGCCCCAGGGCAGCGCTGTGATGGAAGCGCCGCTCTCGATAGTCAGGGTCGTGTACTGAGGCACGCGAATGACTTGCGCCTTGCCGCTGGATACCGTGTAGTCGTTCTTGAGGCCACACGCCAGCGTGATCTGATTGCTGCTGACGGTGACGGCCTCGACGCCGGCGAACTCGTAGTGGCCGGCATAGCCGAGGTCGCTGACCGCGCCCCATGCGGCGGTGGTGGCCGTCGAGTTGATGGTCGCTCCAGTCATTTGAATGATGAGGACCAGGTCTCCCTGCGCAAGTGCGGCAGGAAACCCTGTGGTCAGGTCGGCGATATTGGCCACCGTGATCTTGTTGGTCCCCTTGGCGGCTCCCGCGCTCAGCGCTGTGTAGGCATTGACCACCACGGGCGTGGTTCCACTCACGGTCTTGGCGCCATCCTTCCCCACCACCGCCTGACGGATGCGGGTTGCCCGCTGGCCATCGCTTTGGAACAGCGACGGGCAGCCCGCACCGGCGACCAGCAGAAAAACGAACGGCGCTAGCACGAAGCTCTGTGAGAGCCAGCGGCCGAGGATTCTCGGTTTGCGATTGCTGCGTTTCATAGGCTACTCGCTCCTTCCCGCACTGGGCAATTTCTCGAGGATCTTGAACTGCACGCGGCGGTTCTTCTGCCGACCCTCGGACGTACCGTTGTCCGCGATCGGTTCTTCCATGCCGTAGCCGTGCGACGACAGACGGCCGGCGCCAACACTACCGCGAGTGACGAGCCACTTCATGACGGCGGCGGCGCGCTTGTCACTGAGCTTGAGGTTGTACCTCTTGCCACCGCGGTTGTCGGTGTGGCCTTGCACCTCAAGTCTGGCTATCTCCGGGTGCTCGGCCAGGACCAACGCCACCTGGGTGAGCAGATCGTCGCTGGCCTTCAGGATCACGGCGCTGCCGGTCTTGAACTGCACCTGCTCGAGGATGACGATCTCCTGATCGGTTACGCGGACCGAGGTCGGACAGCCGTTCTTCTCCGGATCGGAGCTCGGCTTGCCCTTCTCTCTCGGGCAAGCGTCGACGTCATCGCGGATGCCGTCGCCGTCGGTGTCGGGCGGGCAACCGTTCTGGGTGGGATCGTCGCTCTTGACGCCCTTCAGATCCGGGCAAGCGTCGTCCCTATCGATGATGCCATCGCCGTCACGATCGGGTGGCGGGGGCGGGCAGCCGTTGGTCGCGGGATCGTCGGTCTCCACACCCGGCTCGTCCGGGCATGCATCCACTCGGTCAGGAATGCCGTCTTTGTCGCGATCGCGCGGCGGCTGTGGTTTGGGCGGCGGCGGCGGCGGTGGTGGCGGCAAGGGCTTTTCGGGCAACGGCACGAAGGCCAGGCTGGCCACGCCTCGGAAGGCCGGGGTTCCAGCGCCACGGCTGATGCCGGGTCCGGCGCCGAGCCCGAGAACCATCGGTCCCAGCCGGATGCGCACCCCAAGCAGGCCTTCCACGTTGGTGGTTGCGCGGGCAAAACGGTCGCTTCCCGCTATCGCCGTGCTGCCGTAGATTTCGGGACCCAACTGCACGGTCTTGTTGGCAAGAAGGACGCCGAAAGCGCCGCCAAAGGTGAGCTCGGAGGCCGAGGTTGTGTACAGAACCGTGCTTTGCTTGCGAATGTTGACGCCCGCGTTGACGGCATAGGCGATGTTGTCGTCCTCGCCGGACAACACCACCGCCGGCATGACGTGCACGCTACCGTCGCCAGCGAGCTTCCCGGTCTTGCCGGTCGGAATGTACACGTAGGCAGCGAGAGCGAGGCTGGCCAGCGAATTGACCTCTCCCACCAGGCGCACACGCGCGCCAGCGCGCAAATCGCCGGCCGCAAAGCCACTGGGCGCAGACACCTGGAGGCCGCCAGCGGCTTGGTCCTGTCCGTCGGTCACCAGTGCCAGAGGCATGTTGGCCGAAATCCACAGCCGATTCCAAAGCGCCAGCGTGCCCGCCAGGTGCAGAACCAGTTGACTGGAAACCACCGTGCCGACTTCCTGGTCGCCGTTGTTCTGGTAGAGCACCAGCGGCTTGTATGCGTAGTCGCCGAGCAACATCAGACGAGGCGCGACTTCTCCTCCCGGATCGCCACCTTGGACGCCGAAGAATCGGTCGCCCGCAGGCGCGGGCTGGAACCTATCGAGTGTGAAACCGTCGGCGAAACTGTCGCCAGCCGCGGCGGTGGCCACCATGAGAATATAGAGTGCTGCCAGCCGCTTCGTTCGTGGTTTTGTCATGTCTACCCAACCAGATTGAGGAAAAATATGACCCGCATAACGCGGGGCCAACATCATAAACCATTTTCCAGATTTCTCGAATTTGCGGACGCCGCAGTATGCCGTGCGTCCTTGACGCAAGACCTGTGGTACAGAGACAGGGTGACCGAAGAGACGAAGGCAACCGGCGACCAGATCATGCGCAGCCTCATCGACGACGGGCGCGCGCGCGTTGTGGTTGCGACTGCAACCGCCGCGACAAGAGGGATGACGTTGCGCCACGGAATTGCTGGCATTCCAGCCATAGCACTCGGCCGCAGCGCGGTGGCTGGGCTTCTGCTGGCGACGCTGACCAAGGACGAGGAGCAAGTCACCTTGCAGGTTCTCGGCGACGGGCCACTCGCGGGGGTGACTGTGGACGCCCGTTCGTCAGGAAGGGTGCGAGGCTTCGTCAAGCGCCCCCATGCCGTGGTCTGGAACAAGGACCTGGCCGGCTCACTTCCAATCCTCATCGGCGACGCCATCGGAAAGAACGGGGTGGTTAGCGTGGTCCGCGATCTCGGCATGGCCCAGAACTACTGCGGCCAGGTGGCGCTTTCGACCGGCGAGATCGATCAGGAAGTCGAACGCTATCTGGTCACCAGCGAGCAGATCGACAGCGTGGTTCGATGTGACGTCTTGGTCGATAGCGACGGCCAGGTCGCCGCCGCGGCCGGTTTGCTGGTACAGACCCTGCCTCAGGCGCACGGGGCCGCGCTGGTCGAATTCGTGCGCGATGCCCTTCGCGGCCCGGTCTTCACCCAGGTGCTCGCGGACGCGTTCGCCCAGGGACGCGTCGAACCCGAATTCCTCGCGCGGGCGGCACTCGGCGACTGCACGCAAGGAATGCAGATCCTAGAATCGCGCAAGGTCGAGTTCTTCTGCCCATGTTCGCGCGAGCGGGCCGAATCGACGCTAGGCATGCTAGGCCAGCAAGACCTGAAGGACATGCTGCTTGAAGATGAGCAGGCCGAGGTGACCTGCAATTTCTGCGGCCAGAAGTACGGTTTCAGCGAAATCGAGTTGGAGCGCATCCGGCGTAAGCTCGACAAGAACCTCGGCCGAGCCTAGGAGCCTGTCGCGGTAACCNNAGGAGGGCGAATACTCGACGTATTCAAGCGACGAGCAACGAAGCAGACGGCCCGGCTCCGCCCGCCACGCGACGTGGAGCGGTTACCGCGACAGGCTCCTAGCAGCCCATGGCGAACGTCGCCGCTACGGCGCTTCGGTGCGTCGGTGCTAAACTGGTCGCGTGAGCCCAAACGCGCTGCTCGCCTCGGTCCTCCTCGGCTCGGTCGGGATGGGCTTCTTCATCTACGGCAAGAAACAGCGGCGCGGACCTCACCTTGCGGTCGGCGTGCTCCTCATGGTGTATCCGTATTTCGTCTCCAGCGTGCCGATCATGCTGGGGATCGGCGCGGGCCTGGTCGGGCTGCTCTATCTCGTGAGCTACCTCGGCCTATAGCGAGCCGACGATCGCGCGCAAGTCGCCCGCGTAGCGACCGCCGGGCGCGAGCTGCAGGTAGCGCCTATACGCCTCTCTCGCCGCCTTGTTGTGCCCCGCGCCCTGCTCGACCCCGCCGATGAAAACGTAGGCATCGGCGGCGTTGGGATCCGCGGCCAGGGCCTTCTGGCTCCACGCGAGTGCCTGCGCCGAGCGGCCCCGGTCGAATTCCGTCTTGGCCAAGATGACGGCAATGTCCGCGGCGGTCGGATCGGCAGCGAAAGCGTCGCTGCACGCAGAGAGAAGGTCTTTCTGGCGCCGGCTGCTGGCGACTTCCTTGCAGCGGGCGCGCGCAGCGGCAGCGTCACTGGCTGCGCCAGCCCCGGCCGCGGTCGGTTTGGGGGCTGTGGGTTCTTGGGCTGCCAGCGCGGGCTTTGCGGGCAGATCCGCGGGCGCGGCCAGAGCCGCCGGATGCGGTTCCGCCACAGCAACCGCTGGTGCGGGGGCCTCCTGGGCGGCCGCTGGCGGCCCCGCGGCCGACGGGATGGCCTGGGGCTGCTCCGCCGCAGCCGGAACCGCCGCGGGCGAAGGCGTGGCCGCAGCGGGAGCCGCGCTGGAAGCCGCAGCGACCGCGCTCCCGGCCGAGGTCGGCGTTGGCTTGGACGGCGTCGGCGAAATGGCCGCGTATTCCTGGGTCGCAGGCGCGGACGAATTGGGATGACTTCCACTGCGCCACAGGGCCACGCAGCCAATCACCGCCAGGCACGCGCTGCCGGCCACCACCGCGATGACGACCTGGCGAGAGAATGCAAACCGCCTGCGTTTTCCACCGTCCTCAAGATCGTCAAATCGTTCGACGTCGGACGAAGCGCTGGTTGCATCGTCTTCGCCTTGCTTGAAAAACTGGGTCTCCGCGGTGTCGAAGTGACGCTTCGGACTTTCAGGGCCGGGCGCTGAAGCGTCAGTTGCTGGAAGCCCGATACTACTGATGCGATTCATTTGATTCTCTTGACTACCTTCTGCTATGGGAAGAACCCGGTGCTCGGCCGTTAGGAGAAAGCTTAAGGCGAACTCGTCAAAGCGACGAGTTCCAACCCAAAGAAATTTCGTGACCCATGGTGTTTTTGCACACATGAGTGGCGCACTCGTCCTCGGCATCGACGAGGCTGGCCGGGGACCCGGAATCGGTCCGATGGTGCTAGCGGCAGTCGCGCTAGACGACGTTTCGGCCACGTTTCTCGCCCAAGCCGGGGTCCGCGATTCCAAGGCATTTGGGGCCGGTGCCGCGGCGCAGCGCAGGCGTGCGGATCTGGCCGACGTCATTCGCGAACGCGCCCTGTGGACCGCTGTCGAGATCTGCGAGGTCGAAGAGATCGACGCGTACGTGACGCGCGGCGCGCTCAACCATCTGGAACGGAAGCACGCGCGCTTGCTCATCCAGCGGGCGCCCGCCTGCTCTCGCATCATCGCCGACGGCCGAACCCTGTTCTCGGCCCTGACGGCGGAGTTCGCAAACCTCGAAGCGCATGACCGCGCCGAGGCGGTTCACACAGCGGTTGCCGCAGCCAGCGTCTGTGCCAAGGCCGAGCGCGACAGGCTCTTCGCCGCCATCGCCAGCCGATACCAGTGCGACTTTGGCACTTTGCGCGGTGGCGGCTACGTGAACCCGCCAACCTGCGCGTTCGTGGAGAAATTCGTTCAGCGCCACGGGCACTTGCCGCCGGAAGCGCGCAAAAGTTGGCCGTGGCACAACCTCGGGACGCTGGAAAACGCGGATCCGTCCACAACCGCTTTGACTGGGCCACGAGTACGCTAATATACGCCGCCCCACGATGTCTGTGACTCGAACTGCAGAACTCACCCTCGACGCAACCCCGGAAGCGGTTGTCGTCGAGGAAGCGCACATGCGCACGGCCTTGGCTGCCGCTGAGCAAGCCGCACGCATCGGCGAGGTCCCCGTGGGCGCCGTGGTTGTCATGCGTGGCGACGTCATCGCGGTCGCGCACAACCAGCGCGAAACCAAGAACGACCCGACCGCGCACGCGGAAATCGTTGCGATGCGCGCCGCCGCGGCAGCGCTCAAGAGCTGGCGGCTGGTGGATGCGGATCTCTACGTCACGATGGAGCCCTGCCCGATGTGCGCGGGTGCCATCGTCAATGCGCGGGTGCGCAGGCTAGTCTACGGCTGTGACGACCCCAAGGCGGGCGCGGTGCGCACGTTGTTCCAGTTGCTCGACGATCAGCGTCTCAACCACCGGGTCGAGGTGGTGCCCGGCGTGCTCGCGGTCGAGAGCTCCGCACTGCTAAAGTCATTCTTCTCCCGGCTCCGGCTGCGCTAGCGGCGGTGGCAGATTCTGAATCGGCCGGGGCGCGGTCGTCATCGGCTCCCGGAGCCCGCGCTGCTCGCGGCTGCGCAGGTCGGTGATGGCACCCGCCAGGGCGGTTGCGATTGCACGCTGGCCCTGCTCGGAAAGCAGCGTGGGTCCTTCGCTTTCGTGGTCGAGGAACCCGACCTCGACCAGGACCGCGGGCATGCCCAACCCTTGCAGAACGTCGAGGGTCGCACCTTGCTGCTTGATTCCGCGATCGCGATCGCGGCCTAGGGTGTCGGCCAAGCGCCATTCGATACGACGGGCGGCGGCCAGGCTTTGCTTCGCCGCTTCGCGAACCCGATGACCTGCCCAAGCAGCTTCGCTGTCGTCGGGAGCGAGCAGCGCCACGCGCGTGACTTCCTTGTCCACCTCGGCGGTCGGCAGGATGAACAGCTCGAACCCGATCTGGCTGCCCGGCTCTTCCGTCGGACCAGCCGCGTTCGCATGCAGGCTGACAAACAGGCGTGCGCCAGCCTGGTTCGCGCAACGCACGCGCGCTCGGATAGGCAACAGCACATCGCTGGCACGACAGAGAACCACCTTCAGGTCCTTCTCACTCGCGAGCAGTTGCTGCACGCGCTTGGCGATGGCGAGCGTGACGTGCTTTTCGTACACGTCGACCTTCTTGGTGGGCGCGCCCCGATTCGAACCGCCGTGCCCCGGATCGATGGCGACCGTGAACACGGTGGGGCCCGCCGCAAGCACGGCGGTAAGAGCGAGGCTTAGCGCGCCCAAGACCATGAGACTGCCAGGTTAGCAGTGTCGCAGATCGCGCTCCATTCCAAAGCGCGGGTTCAAGGTTTCGCGAAAAACCGGCGATCTCATCCCGAAATGAAGCGTCGTTCCTGCCTGGTTGCCCTAGCCTTGGCCCTGCCGGTCGTGGCCGGGCCGAGCATCGCTCTGGGCGAGACGATGGCGACCCTGCGCAAAACGGTTGTGACGGTAGATGTTCCGCTCGCGATCCCCATCAGCACGCCGCTCAAAGATCGGTTCGGCCTTGGCTCGATGCCCTCCCTGTCCGCTGCCGTGCCGGTAGAGCCGTGGATGCTGCTGGGATTGCGCCTGCGCTGCGGTTTTCTGCGCAATGGACCGCCGCCCTCCGAACCGGGATCGAAGGATCCTGGAACGGGTGGCCTCGGCGCGCTTTTCCTGACCGCTCGCCTGCGCCCGCTTGCAAAAGCGGACCAGCCGTTTGCGGCGGGACCGTGGGTGGAGATTGGCATCGGACCGGGGCTGACCGGAAGCCTGGTGCGCGCGGTCGGCGAGGCCGGTTTGGGCTGGAATGTCGACCTGGCGGGGCTCACGCTTGGACCAACCGCGCGGTACCTGCATGTGGTTCAGCGGGCGGATGCCCTCGACAGCACCGACGCGAAAATCCTGCTGTTCGGGGTCGAAATCCGCGTCCGTGATCCGCAAACGCGCAGCGAACCCGAGCAGGCGACAGCGCCGGCAGGGGCCCCCTGCAGCGCCAAAGTCCAGGATCGCGACGGCGACGGCATTCCCGACGACGTCGACAAGTGCCCGGACGATCCCGAGGACAAGGATGGCTTTGAAGACGAGGACGGTTGCCCCGACCTCGACAACGACCAGGACGGCATTCCCGACGCGAACGACGCGTGCCCCAATGAACCGGAAACCGTGAATGGCTTCCAAGATGAAGATGGTTGCCCCGACGAGAGCCCGATCGTGCTCAAGAAGGACCGGATCTATCTCAAGGAGCGCCTGCTGTTCGACACCAACCGCGCACGCGTCAGTGCCGAGGGGCGTCCCGCCTTGACCGCCGTCCTCAATCTTTGGACCCACCACCCGGAGTGGGATCACTTAATCGTCGACGGACACTCAGACCGCCACGGCTCCGACAAATACAATCTCTGGCTCAGCCACATTCGCGCCGAGCGTGTGCGCACGAAGCTGATCGAGATGGGCTTCCCGGAGGACAAGCTGACCTTGCGTGCCTTCGGCCGACAAAAGCCGCGCGTACCCGAGGAGACCGAAGAGGCGGATCGCGAAAATCGTCGGGTCGAGTTCGTCATCGTGAAGAAGGGCCAGGCGCCCGCGCCAGAGCAGCCGGCGGCCGAAACCGCTGCTCCGGCCCAAACCGCGCCCGAAACGCCGGCTCAGACGAGAGAGATGGCCGAACCGCCGCCCGCCGAGACGGCGGAGCCTTTACCGCCGCCCGGCCAAGCGACATCGCCGATTGAACCGCCGCCGCTGCAAGGTGACGAGGCGGAGCAATGATCGCGCGCACGGCGCCGGTCTTGGCGGCGCTGGCACTTCTGGGCCTGCCCGCGTGTTTTTGGTCAACGATACGGCGACCGCCATCACGCCTGTGGTTGCCGACGGACCCGATACGGTGGTAGTGCATAAGATCTTCTAACCATGCCGTCGGGTCCACAACCCTCGCTGCTCGGTCGCATCGCCGTATCGGCCAAGCTCATCAC
>PMLH01000293.1 GCA_003159055.1 Myxococcales bacterium | reverse complement strand
TCGACGAACCACTTGAAGCCCACCGGAACCTCGCGCAGATCTCGACCCAGCTCGCCCGCGACGCGGTCGATGATGGCGCTGGAAACCAGGGTTTTTCCAATGGAAGCCCGCTTGGACCACCGCGGGCGATGGTTGAAAAGGTAGCGGATGGCCACCGCCAGATAGTGGTTCGGGTTCAGCAGGCCCGCGCCGGGGACGACGATCCCGTGGCGGTCCGAGTCGGGATCGTTGCCGAAGGCGACTTGGTAGCTTCCGCGCAGCCCGACCAGCTTCGCCATGGCGTAGGGGCTAGAGCAGTCCATCCGGATCTTGCCATCGTGGTCCACGGTCATGAAAGCGAAGCGCGGATCGATGGAGGTGTTGACGACTTCCAGGTTCAGCTTCCAGCGATCGGTGATCGCCTGCCAGTAGGCCAGCGATGCGCCACCCAGCGGATCCGCCCCGCACTTGATGTTGAACTCGCGGATCAGGTTGACGTCGACCACGTTGGCCAGATCCTCGACGTAGGGTCCGACGAAGTCGTCGCGGTGGGTGGTCGACGCGGCAAGCGCCGCTTGGTACGTCACACGCCTGACGCCGCGGTTGCCTTGGCGCAACAGCTGATTGGCGCGGTCCTGAATCCAGGCGGTGACGTTGGTATCCGCGGGGCCACCGTTGGGCGGATTGTATTTGAAGCCGCCGTCGGCGGGGGGATTGTGCGAAGGCGTGACCACGATACCGTCGGCCAGTCCGGTTCGCTTGCCGCGGTTGGCAGTCAGGATGGCCCGAGAGATCGCCGGTGTCGGCGTATAGCCGTCATCCCGCTGCATGGACGTAGTTACGCCGTTGGCGGCCAGGACCTCCAGGGCCGTGCGCTCGGCGGGCCTCGACAGGGCGTGCGTGTCTTTGCCGAGGAAGAGCGGTCCGGTGATGCCTTCCTGCTTGCGATAGTCGCAGATGGCCTGGCTGACCGCGAGGATGTGTGCCTCGTTGAACGACCCGCTTTGCGACGAGCCGCGATGCCCGCTGGTCCCGAAGCTCACGAGTTGCTCGGTGTCTTCGATGTCCGGCTGCTTCGTGAAGTACGCGTCGACCAGCTTTTCGACGTCGATCAAGATCGAGGCAGGGGCGGGCTTCCCGGCATTTTCGTGCGGCATCGTCTCTCCTTGGTAGGGAAGGTTTACACGAACCTGGCCAAGAGGGAATGCCGATTAGCCGACCGGATTTTGCGGCTAAGAGTTGCTCTCGGGCAAGGCGTCGGTTCGCCGCCGATCGCGGCGCTTCTGGTAGACCAGCAGGGCTGCAGGCATCATGACCACCGCTGTGGTCAAACACGTGACTTCGCCCAGCACGGCCACGAGACCGAAGAGGAACAGGCCTCGGTTCTGCGCGACCAGCAGCGAGGAATAGCCGATGATGGTGGTCAGCGAGCACAGCCCGACCGCGCCACCTGTGGCACGAATCGCGGCTGCGACGTCGTTGCGGCCGTCCTGAAGGTAGCGGCCCATCACGTTGACCGCGTAGTCGACGCCGATGCCGAAGGTGATGGGGAACGCGATGAGGTTGATGAAGTTGATCTTCACCCCGAACGCGATGGTGGTCGCCAGCATCCAGAGCACACCTATCACCAGTGAGCCAATCACGAACGGCGTGGCGATGCTCAAGCGGAACAGCACGAGCACGGTGACGATGACGCCCAACAAGGCGAGCACCGAGGCGAGCGGACCATCCTTGCTCATGGATTGCAGAATGTCGGCCGTGAGCGGTGGCCCACCGGCGACGCGTGCCGGCCTGCCGCTTGGGCCGGGCACCGATTCGACCACGCCGCGGATAGCCCCGACGAAATTGGCGACCTCGGGACCGTGCCAGAGCGCCTCCGAGGGGCGGGGGTAGACCAGGACCACGCGCCCGACGGTGCCGTCAATTTCCTTCAGCCCGGCCCACAAGCCGTCGGGTAGGTCGCTCGCGACCAGGGGACGCAGTCTCTCATCGCCAAGGGTCCGGTCGATCCGCTTCTGCCAATCCTGGCTGAGCTCCGCGCGGATGCGGGGCGTGAGCTTGCGACGGATACCGGCAACGATTTGCAGTTTCTTGTCTTGGTCTCGCGGCAAGACGTCGTCGCTGGTTTGGATCTGCGCGACCATGTCTGCGAGCGGAGGCACCTTCGTCGCCTTCTGCAATCCTACGGCGATCGCACGTGCCTGCGCGGGATCGTCTGCCAGAATTACGGTCGGGGTCACGTAGCGCCCCAGCAGCGTGTCCATGCGCTTGCCCCAGTAGCCCTCTCCCGACACCCAGGTATCGGCCCGGCGCAGTCGCGACAGGTCGTATTCGAGCTGCCCCGACCCGAACCCGCGCGCTTCCGCTAGCGCTATCACCGTGATGCCGATCGCTATGGCTAGGAACAGGCCGGGGCGCGCTGCCACGAGATTGGCCAACGCCGACATGGGGCGATAGAAGCCGGAGGACTCTTTGCGTCGGATCAGCTTGCCGCCGTCGAGCCACGCCACCAGCGACGGCATCAATACGAAGGTGGCCACCCAGCACGCCACCATGCCGAGGCCACCGATGATGCCGAATTGACGGAATCCGCGGAATTGCATCGCGACCAGCGACGCGTAGGCGACGGCGGCCGCAAGCGCGGCGGACAGCGTGCCAATCCGCGTGCCGGCCAGCCCGATGGCCAGCGCCTCCTCGACCGGCGTTCCAGCCCGGCGTGCCTCCACGTAGCGGGCAAGCAGGATGATGCCGAAGTTGATGCCATTGCCGATGATGATCGAGCCTAGGAATGCGGTGTTGGAGTTGAGCTCGGTGATGCCGAAGGGGGGAAGACTTGCGACCGCAAACGCCACCAGGGCACCCACCATCAGCGGTGCGAAGAGCACTATCACGCTGCGTAGCCAGCGATAGAAGACCACCAGCACTAGGACCACCAGCAACACGACCAGCACGCTCGAAAACGTCAGGTCGACCACCAGCGCAGAAAGCTCCTCCACGGAGATGGGCACGTCGCCGGTGAAACCAAGGCGCATGCCTTTGGCATAGCGCTCGAGCCCGCCCAAGTCCGCAATGTCCTTCCGGACACGATCGAGCAGCTCGCGCGCTTGCGAATTTCCGGTGTGGAAAGCGCCGACTTCGACCAGCATCAGCGTCATGTGCAGCGACGGACTGGAAAAACGGCCACCCTCCAGCTTGCTGCCGCCAGCGTAGCGGTCCTCGTACTTGCGCTCGATGTCCGAGAAATCGACGCTCGGCGGCTTCTCGTCTTCGTCGAGCAGCATGCCGGTGCCTTGCGCGTATTCGTAGCGCATCCGATCGTCGAGACGCGTCCGGATGGTTTCCAGATCTTCGGTTTCGAGATACAGCGGCAGATGCTGTTCGAGGAAGTCCCGCTCTTGGGAATAGCCCACGCGCACCCGTCGTACTAGATCTGCCGGGTACTGACGCACGCGGGACGCAAGGTCGTCGAGGAATCTCTCGCCCGCAGCCATGCGACCGGCGTCGCTGGTATCCACGATGACGCCGAGAAACTGCAAGCCCGGCACACGCGCGCGGAGCTCGTCCAAGGCCTGCACGCTGGGCGCGCTCTTCGGTAGCAGCTCCTCAAGGTCGCTGCGCAGGTGCATGTACAAACTTGCGGTGCGCAGTCCGGCCGGAATCACGAGCAGAAGCGCCAGGCACCAAAGCAGTCGACCGTGTCGCAGGGACCACGACACGAAGGCGCGGGTCTTTCGGCCAGGGACCGCAGGTTTGTGGGTCAAGTACGCTCCAAAGCGACCACAGTCTCGACGTGGTAGGTCTGGGGAAAAAGATCGATGGGAGAAACGGCCGTCATCTTGTAGCCGAAGGGGCGCAACTCGACAAGGTCCCTGGCGAGGGTGGTGGGGTTGCAGGACACGTAGACGATTCGTTCCGGGGTGGCCCGGGCGATTCGCCGCATGACCTTCCCGCCGGCCCCCGCACGCGGGGGATCCAGCACCAGAACCTTGGGGGAAAGCCCGCCCGGCAGCACGTCTGCCAGAACTTTGCGCGCGTCGCCGGAGCGAAACTCGGCCGAAGTGATTCGGTTTTTTTCGGCGTTGGCGCGCGCGGCTTCGACCGCCGATTCGACGATCTCGACCCCGACGACCCTCGCGCCGGTTGCCGCCAGCGCCAGCGAAAACAGGCCTACGCCGCAGTACACATCGACGACTTGCGCCCCGGCCACGTCACCGGCGAGGCCCTTGACCATCTCGACCAGGCGCTCGGCCTGCACCGAATTGGTCTGAAAAAATGTGTCGAGGCGAATGCGGAAATCCAGCCCGGCCGTGGTCTCCGTGATGTGGTCATCGCCCCAGAGCACCGACGTTTCAGCAATCGGTGCTGCGCCGTCGGTCGTGCACCGCACCCCGCGTACCACCGCCTTGATGCCGGGGTCCAGGCTGGCGAGATATTTCGCCATGGCCTCGCCTTGCGGAAATGCATCTTCGCTGGTCACGATGCCGAGCAAGGTTTCCTTGCCGCCTCGGCTGTGGCGAATGCACAGCTCGCGCAGCAGGCCCTGGCGGGAACGCGGATGGTAGAGCGAAATCCGCTGCTCTTCCACGAACGCCTGGGTGGCCTTGACGATGGCCACCGCAGCTGGCGATTCCAGCAAGCACTCACGCAAGCGAATGATGTCGTACCAGGCCTCGCGCGGGTGGAGTCCGAGTGTGCCTTCCGGGTGAAAGGCGAATTCCATTTTGTTCCGGTAGTAGAACGGGGCCGGCGCCGGAACGATGGGATGCAGGGGCAGATCTCGGAAGCCGCCAAGGCGTTCCAGGCTGTCTTTGACTGCGGTCTCTTTGGCGGCGAGTTGCGCGGAATAGGCGACGTGCTGCCACGCGCATCCGCCGCAGCCTTGGCGAACATGCTCACAGCGTGGCTCGACCCGGTCGGGCGACGCCTGCTCGATGGCGAGCACGTCGGCCTCGACGTGGCGGCGAAACACGCGACGGACTTTCGTTCGCACGGTTTCCCGTGGGGCCGCCCCGTTCACGAAAACCGCAAGACCCTGGGCTCGAGCAATTCCGTGTCCGCCGTAGGTCAGGCGGTCGACGGTTACGATGAGTTCATCGCCCGGGCGAGGGCGTGTGCTGCTGGGTGCGGAAGGGGTCAAGGCGGCGTCCGAAAATCACTGCCCGCGCACTGGGCACGGGCGAGCAGGGCAACTTACCACGCCGGCTGCGTTGGTTGCGACTTGCAGTGGTGGGCGCCGTTGACCGTTCTTCCGCCGTGCTCGGCGACTATTTCAGGCTGACTTCGGCCGAAGCGTACGAGACGAACCTGTTCTTGATGAGCTGGCCCACCTTGATGATATACGTGTGGCCCTTGTTGAAACCGTTGTTGGTGTCGAGGTCGTAGGGTTCCTGGAACACGACCGACTCGGCCACGGTCGGCGGTGAGAATTGGTCGACCAGCGTTCCTGGTTCTTTCTTGTCGACGAACTCGACCGTGATCGGTCCTTTGGCGGGCGCCTTCTTGAACACGGCAATGAAGGTGATCGGCCAACGGTCCTCGTTCGGCTTCTTGGTGACCTCGGTCGCCGAGGGATGGCTTGTGAGCCATTTGCTCAGATCCTCGCCCTCGACGCTGGGCGGAGCTCCGGTGACGATCCAGACCTTGCCTCCGTGGGATTTTCCGACGACTTCGTTCGGGTCAGCGACCGGGGCGGACGACTTCTTGGATTTCTTCGCGGACGCCGAATCGTTCTTGGCAAGCTCCGGACCATGGGCGGCAACCAACAGGGCCAATCCAAACAGCAGCGTTTGCATCGTCGTCTCCTTCCACCAAGTGGACGGTCAGTGTTCCAAAGCGCCATCTTCTGACGACTGCGTGCGCCAGTCAACAACGGGCGTTGATATGGAAACCCTGGGAGGGTTTCCATGCCTTCCCGCGGTGGTACGCGCCGAGCAAAGCTCGGCGGCTCCCCACCCGATCCGATGAGTGGCGGCGGGGAATCGCGCGCCGCTGTCGCGGGTGGTCTACAATCGGTAGCCGTGCATCCGTCGCAGCAAATC
>PMLH01000470.1 GCA_003159055.1 Myxococcales bacterium | reverse complement strand
AATCAACCCGTTCAGTGCTCTAGCGCGTGTAGATGATGATGTCGTGGCAGCGCATCTCTGAGGTTCCGGTATTCTCGTATGCGTGTGGCCGGTCGGCTGTGAAGGAAATCGAGTCGCCAGCGGCGAGCTCGTGGCTCTCGTCACCGATGCGGATACGTAGCTGCCCGCTCAGAATAACGACCACCTCGCGCGTACCAGTCGCATGCGGTTCCGATGCATGACTCGCCCGCGCCGCCAGCCGCAACTCGTAGGCTTCCACCCAGGGACAGGCGCCCGCTGGGCTCAGCGGGCGACTTTCCAAGCGGCCATCCGACGACCGCAGGACCTGGGCGTCGTTGCGACGGAGGACTGCTGCGCCCTGTGAAGTGGCACCGAGCAGCTCGGCGAAATGGACCCCAAGTCCAACCGCGATCTTCCAGAGCACACTGAGGGAGGGATTGCTTCGCAGGGTTTCGATCTGGGAAAGGGCGGCCCGGCTTACCCCGGATGCCACGGCCAGCTGATCCAGGGACAAGCCCCGGGCCTTGCGCATCTCGTGCAAGTTGGTAGCCACGCGCTTGCCCATTTCCGCGGCGCCGACGTCGTCGCCTGGAGGGGTTGGAACATCCCTCAAGCTTGCCACGCGGGTGGGGTCGCGTTTTGCCGGACTGGGTGATTTGTCTGGTTTAGCAGCCATACCGCTGGAATAATAGCAGAAGGCCGCTTGCCCGTCGCGTGCAAACGGGGGCGGGCGGCTTATTGATGGGCGGTCGCAAGTAGGTTGGGTGGAAGAGCTGGGTCTTCTAATGAGGACAGATTTTGCGGCCGACGAAGGCCCGCACCGGCGCCACAGTCTGACAGCTCAGGCCTGGGCTCGGCGGCAGGCGGCGCGTCGCGAGCGGTCGCAATGTGAGCAGAAGCCGTCGCCCGTGCATTGCCAGGTGGGGGGCGCGGCGGACCTGATCGCTCGCTGCGCCTCGCTGCCGTGATAGGGCACGGGCGATCGGGCCGGTCGCGGGGTGCCGGACGCTCGGGCCAGCGGCTTTCTCGGACTACTGCTCATACGACTTTCGCTTGCCCGGCTTTCCGTCAACCAGTATCGCGCGCGAGAGCATGTCGTGGACACCGCCGACCGTGATCGACTCCTTGTGGTGTTCCATCAGCTGCGCGATCTGACGCTTGCAATTCGCGCAGGCCGCAGCGACGTAGGTTGCCCCGGTGGCCTTGATTTGCTCGTGCTTCTTCACGCCGGAGACGGTCATGCGGAACTCGCGAATTTCGTTCATCGCGGAAAGCCCTCCGCCGCCTCCGCAACACCAGTTGTCGGCGCCGTTCGGGGTCATTTCACGGAAGTCAGCACAGGCAGCGCGCAGGATCACGCGCGGGTCTTCGATGATCCCGCAGGACTTCGCGAAGTTGCAGGGGTCATGGTAGGTAACCGGCTGCGGGTTCTGGGTCTTGTCGAATTGCAGCTTGCCGGCGCGGATGAGATTCGCGGTCCACTCCATGCAGTTGACGATTTGGAAAGGCAGCTCGCCCCACCACGCGCCCGGTTCCATCATGCGCTTCATGATCCGATAGGCGTGGCCACATTCGCCCATCAGCAAGACCTTCACGCCCAGGCGCTTGGCTTCGTCGATATTGGGTTTGTTGGTCGCCTTCATGTGCGCGTCGTTGCCGGTAAACAGGCCATAGTTGGCGCCGTCGAAGCACCGCGAGCTCATGGTCCAGCGGTCGCCCATGCCGAGGACGTGAAAGATCTTGGCGACGCCCATGGTGGCTTCGATGTTCACCAGCGCGTCGCCGGAAGGCGGCAAGTAGAGATACTCGGCGCCAACCTGGTCGATGGGGATCTTGATGTCGACCCCGTGTTCTTCTCGCATTTCCTCTTCGATGAACTCGATGGCGGCTTTGAACGCTTCCGGCGAGGCTCCGTCGGTGTTGCCCTTTTCGAGCGACGTCTTGACCACCTTTTGCAGCCTCTGCGGCGTCCGGCCCAGCGCGTCTAGAATCGCGCGACCTTTCCGTGTGATGACCGAGTTGTCGATGCCGAAGGGGCAGTACTGCGCGCACCGACGGCAGGCCGTGCAGGAATAGAAAAGCGCCTGCCATTCCTCGAAGGTTTCCTGGTCGAAGTCCGCGGCGCCCGCGAGACCGCCAAGCAACTTGCCGGAAAGGGTATTGTGCCTCTTGTAAAGCGAGCGGATAAGATCCGAGCGATTCGCTGGATTGTACTTGGGGTCTTGCTTGCCGTAGTAGACCGGGCAAACCTCGGCGCAGGTGCCGCACTTCGCGCATAGGTCCATGTACAGGCGCAGGGCGCGCGGGCCTTTTTTGATGGCGCCTATGGACTTGACGACGGATTGTTGGTCGCTCATGGATTCGTCCTCTTGGTGAGGGAGAAGGTCAGGAAAAAGCCGCCGAAGTGCATGAGTTTCGAAAAGGCAACGTACAGGATCAGCAGCTCCGCGAAGAACGCGTGCAGAAGAAGAACCGAGCCGGTCGGTATTGCTGGTGAGAGCGCAAACAGAGACCCGACCCAAGCCCGCGCTTCAGCGAGCTCGACGGGCGATCCGGCCCACCTCATCAGGTTGCCGGAGGTGATGACCGCCGTGAGTAGCAGCAGCGCTGCAAAGTCGGGGACGCTGGAGATCTCGCGTACCCGGCGTACCAGAAGCCGACGTGCGATGAAACCCGCGAGCGCGAGCAGAAGAATCAGCCCCGCCGCGCCCCCTGCGACAGTCGAGATCATGCCGACAGCGCCGGGCCCGAGGCCCACGCTGCCCAGGGCGCGATCACCGAGACCGGTGACGATTCTGAGGTGGCCGACGAAGGCTATCGCCAAGGTCATGTGGAAGACCCAGGCCAAGCTCCAAAGCAGGCGGTCACCTCGGTGCAGGCCGGGGAAGAGCAGGGCTTCCTTGGCCAGCGGTACGAAACCCGAACCGTTGGTGGGAAACAGAGTCATCGTCCCAGGCTGCGGCAGGCGTTGCCAGGTGATTAGGCGATAGGTGACACCGGCGAGGAACGCGATCACGGCGAGATAGGGAAGGATGGTCGCTACGATGAATTGGAATCCGGTCGAGGCCATGGCGATTGGAACCCTCCATGCGGATGAGGAACGGCGGACGATCAGCTGCAGAGTTTGCGTGGGCACATGCGCTGGCTGTCCTGGGCAAATGCAATAGTTGGGCCGCAGTCGAGGTCGCCGTGGAATTGCAGGAAGATCGCGGATCTGTGCGCCGTTTGGGGCCCGCGCGGTGGCCGGGGGCGAGCGCCTCCCGTCATATTTGACGGATGGCACCAGCATATTTGATGGGTAACGAAGCCCTGCCAGCTTACCGCTTCTCTTTGGCCGCCGACTCTTGGGCGCGCTGCAGGCCCTTGCGGGCCAGGGCGTTTTGGGGATCGAGGGCGAGGGCGCGCGTGAAGGCTTCCTCGGCTCGGCCAAACTGCTCGGAGGCGAGCTCGACCTTGCCCATGATGATGTGGGCGCGTGCTTTGAGGCTGGCCGAGGCATTTCTGCTGGCCGCCACCGCTTGGGTGGCTGCAATTCGCGCCGTGGCCATGTGATTGTCGCTGAAGGCCGCCTCGGCCTTGCGGATAGCTGTCAACGCATCTTCGCCGGACGTCGTTTGTTCTGGCTCGTGCACTGGCTCATTGGCTGTCTCTGCCCTGTCGGTCTTGCCTGCGGCCTTGGCTGACTTCGGGGCCTTGACCAGCTTGCTCGGGGCGGGGGACGGCACTGGAATCGGAGCCGGAGCCGGGACCGGAGCCGGAGCCGGGACCGGAGCCGGAGCCGGAGCCGGGACCGGAGCCGGAGCCGGTTCCGGTTCCGGTTCCGGAGGCTGAATCGTGGTCGTGGCCTTGGCCGGTTTCCCGGTCGAGACCATTTCCTGCCCCTCCTGCCCCGGCCGCCCGATGAACACCATTCCCAAACCCGCGATGGTGATCGCGGTCACCGCGCCCAGGGCGATCCCCAACCGAGCCCGACGGCGGCCTGCATGCTCGCCCAGCACCTCGGTTCGCGACGGGGATCTCATGCCGAGGATACTGTCGCCCATGGCGCGAATGGCCTCCAGGTGAGCGATCAGCCGCTTTTTCAAATCCTCGGTCGACTGCGGTCGCCCCGATGGGTCGCGCGACAGACAGCGCAGAATCAGCTCTTCCAAATCCTCGGGCAGATCCGAGCGGTAGTCGCGCAGCGGGCGCGGCTCGCGGGTCAGCTTGTGTTGCCAAATCTCGTCGAGGGTGGCGCCTTCGATGGGCAAATGGCCACCCGCGAGCATGGTGTACAGGATCGCGCCAAGCGCGTAGATATCCGACCGGAAATCGACCTTGGCGCCTCCGCGGATCTGTTCGGGCGCCATGTACTTCGGCGTTCCGACCGTCGCATCGGTGAGGGTGATATTCGCGGCATCACTAGTGTCGTGCAGGAATTTGGCCACCCCGAAGTCGAGAACCTTCACCAGCTCATCTTCGTCCTGCGCCCTTACCAGCATGACGTTCGACGGTTTCAAGTCGCGATGGATGATGCCCGCCCGGTGCGCGGCCTCGAGCGCGCGGCAAATCTGCGTCCCGATGGCAAGCGCGCGTTCGATGCCGAGCTGGCCGTCGCGCTTGATGACGGCGTCCAGGCTGACCCCGTCGATGAATTCCATGACGAAGAAGAACTCGCCCGCGTCGGTGGTGCCGCAGTCCGTGACGTCGGCGACGTTGGGGTGACCTATCTGGGCGGGCGCCGAAGCCTCGCGCTGGAAGCGCTTCGCAAGCTCCGACTTTCTTCGTTCAACCTTGTGGGCGATTTTGATGGCGACGCGCTTGCCGATGCCCGTGTGATGCCCTTCGTACACCCGCCCCATCGCGCCTTCACCGACCAGCCGCCGCACGTAGTAGCGGTCGCTCAGGGTCTTGCCGAGCAAGCTGTCGGGATCGCGGTCGGGCGTGGTGGCGCCTTCTTGGATGGGCGTTTCGATGGCCTGCTTCTCTGACGTGCTCACCAGGGGCGGATCGTCCATGCGCGCGGCATGGTCGAGCAAGTCGGCCTGTTCCGCTGCCTCTTCGCGAATTTCGGTTTCGAACAGGCGTGCGATGAACTTCGCCGCTGGCATCTTTCCGCCCGCTTCGCGCGGCATCTGCGCCATCAGGGCCGCGCACATCTCTTCGCCGGTCTGGAAGCGGTCGGCCGGGTTGACGGACAGCGCCTTGGTGACCACGCGATCCAGCTCCGGCGTGACGTCCTGGGTGTGACGCGAGGGCGCCGCTGCCATCGCGTTCGGCGCTCGTGTCTCGGAGGGCGGGAACATCTGCCGTCCAGTTAGAAGCTCCCACAAGATCACCGCGGCTGAATACAGGTCGCTGCGATGGTCGACCGGTTTGCCCGTGTACTGCTCGGGCGACATGTAGCTGGTCTTTCCCCACTGCACGCCGGTGGCGGTCTGCACGACCTTGGCCTTCCACTTGGCGAGCCCGAAGTCGATCAGCTTGACCCCGCCGGTGTAGGTCAACATTACGTTGGACGGCGAGATATCGCGGTGGACCAGCCCCAGCCCCTCCACGTTGGCGGCATACCAGAGAGCCGAGACCAGCTCGGCGATGTAGTACAGCGTGAGCCCAATGGGGAAGCCGTCGCGACGAGCCGCGCAGCGATTCCAGGTTTCCGTGATCGACTTGCCCCGCACGTATTCCATGGCGAGGTAGCCCTGGCGTTCGTGGATGCCGAAATCGAACACGTAGACGAGATTCTCGTGTGACAGCTTGGTAACGACCTTGGCCTCGTCGAGGAATCGCTGAGTCAGCTCTTCCGCGTCACGGCCGGCCCGGACCTCTTTGAGAACCTTGAGCGCGCACACCCGTTCCACGCCGGCCTGGCCGGTGAGCGCCATGAAGACGTGTCCCATGCCACCTTTGCCGAGTTCCTTGAGCAGGACGTAACGTGGCCCGAACCGGCTTGGATAGCTGGACTTGGAAGCAGGAGGTTCCTGACTGCGCAAGATCAACCAGGATGAATACTACAACGAGTTTGGATGCCACCGAAAATTGCGCACCTGTGTCGAGTCGCGTGGGGAGCCGCCGAGCTTTGCTCGGCGCGTACCATCGCGGGAAGGTTTGGAAACCCTCCCAGGGTTTCCATCTCAACAACGAGGAAATTGGAAGGACGGTCGATTCCAGCGCAGGCTCGGGGAAGACATGGACTTCGTTCGCCAAAGCCGCCCGGTCGGGCTGTCGCTGATTGCCGGGAGCGGGCACTACGATGCCGTGGTCAGGGCGGCGATGAACGCCGAGCGCAGTCTGTGGATCGCAACCGCGAACTTGAAAGAACTGATGGTCGAAGACGAGCGGGCGCGGCCGGGACGACGGCGGACGTCTGGGGGCAAGGGCGAGTATCGCTCAATCCTGCGAGCCTTCGACGAACAAGTCGCACGCGGGTGCGAGATTCGCATCCTGCACGCGTCGCCGCCATCACGCCCATTTCGCGAAGAATTGCGCCGATTGCCGGGGCTTCTCCGACCGCCCTGCGGCAGGTTCGAAATGCGCGTGTGCCCACGGGTGCATTTCAAGGCGGTGATCGTCGACGGGAGCATGCTGTTCTTGGGCAGCGCCAACTGGACCGGCGCGGGGCTGGGGGCCAAGGGCGAGGGCCGACGCAATTTCGAAGTCGGTTTCTTTACGCGCGACGACCTTCTGCTCGACGAGCTGCAAGCCTACTTCGACCGAATCTGGTCCGGCGCCGTTTGCAAAGGTTGCAAGTTGCGCGAGCGGTGTCCGAAGCCGCTTGATGGCTGATTCGCGTCGGAATACGGCGGGAAGCTCTGGCGGGGTCTACAATGAAACACCGTGCCTCCAGCGCTTCGCATGGGCAAGTACGTTGTCGACGGCCTTCTCGGGCCCGGTGGCGTTACGGAAACCTACCTTGTCCACACCGAGGCAAAGCCTAACGCGAAGCCGGGCACATCCGTCGACCTTTTCGCATTGAAGCTGCTCCGGCCGGATCGCGTGCCCGAGGGAGCGTTCGGCGAGGTCGCGGCGCGCTTCCTTTCGGCGGCGCGGCAGCTGCGCGACTTTCACCGGCCGGGTTTCTGCAGGGTCATCGATGTGTCCGAGGATCCGGCGGCGACCTTCATGGTTTCCGAATATGTCTCGGGCTGTGATCTCGGCCGATTGCTCGAAACCTGCCGCGCCGAGGGCAAGCAGGGCGTGCATCCGGTCTTGGTCGGACTCATCGGTTCCGAGGTTGCGCGCCTTCTACAGGTCGGCCACTCGGCCAAGCCGGCGTTCTGTCACCTTGGGCTTTGCCCCGGCAACGTCATGGTCGGCATCTCCGGCGACGTGATGCTGCTCGACGGCGGAATTTCGGCTTCGCTACGGGCCATCACCGAACAGCCGGCCGAGCACTGGGCCTTGGTCGCGCCCGAGCTGCAAGGTGTGGATGTCGGCACGAGCGCTGTCTCCGACCGATTTTCAATCGCAGCCGATCTGTACTCGCTGGGCGCGCTGCTGTTGCTTCTGCTGACCGGGCACGCGCCGGACGTGCCATCACCTTCGTCGGGGAAAGCGGGCGGGATCGAGGTGCCGGAGATTCCTGGCCTGACGGGCAAGCTGGCAGCGGGTCTGCGGACGCTGCTTTCTCGCGAGCCGGGCGACCGTCCCGAGGATGCCGCGATGCTGGTCGAGTGGCTGGCTGGCGACATAGTCCAAGTTCGGCAGCGGCAGCATTTGATCGCTGAGGGCGTGCGCGCCGCGGAGAAGGGCATTCGGACGTCGTCGCCAAATCTGCCTGCGGTGATGTCCGAACAGGATCGGCAGATGCCCGCCATCAAGACGCCGCAACCCCTTTCGTCGACAGCCAGGTCGGCGGCGTCGCAACCGCAGGCGCGCTCTCTTCGTGTTGCGATCCTTCTGGCGGTGTTGCTTGCGTGCGTAGGCGCCGCCCTGGTGAGCCTGGGATGGTGGCCGGGGCAGGCCAAGCGTCGCGAGCCTCAGAGCGCCGCCCAGACTGTAGAGGGCCAGCGGACCGTGGAAACGCCACCGCCTCCATGGAACAACAAGCAGGCGTCGGTGGCGAAGAAGGGAGCTGACGATTCGACGGGCGCTCGGCAGACGGGCGATCCTTTGCTTGCGCAGGTTGCGGGACATCTGATTGTGGAGACGGTTCCTCCAGGGGCGATGGTTTGGGTCGACGGCGTCCTCGCGGGCAAAACCTTTGCGGACCTCGTTGTCGGCAATGGTGGACATCGAATCGTCGTGATCGCGCCGGGATATCGCATGTTCCGCGACGTGGTCGACACCAGCAACGGCATCCTATTCGAGCGGGAAATGGTCCCTGCGATCTTTCCCCTCACCGGGGGTGTGGGGCTCAACGTTGCCTGCACGACCGAGGGCAAGTATCCAGTCTTCATTGACGGCAAGGAGATCGGTGCCTTTTGTCCCATCTCAGGCGTGCGGCTCGATCGCGGCAAGCACATGGTCGGGGTCTTCGTGATACCAGAGAATCGCATCTGGACCCTTGATCGCGAGATCGTCGCCGAACGCCCACATCGCGTGCAGTTCAATTATTGAGCACGCGCGCCGCAAATCTGGCCCGCGTGCGGTGCGCCACTTGTTCGGCGCGACCTCGGCAGCTCGGGGCGTGATGCCGGCATGAAAAATTCTGGCAGCGTGGTCGTGGGTGAGGGTTCAGAATCGCCTGTCCACGCATGGAAAGAAGCCAACCTTCCCCGATCACCGCCGCCCCCGCCCCCGCCCCCGCCGCCCCCGCCCCCGCCGCCGAAGCTGCCACCGCCGAAGCTGTCTCCGCCGAAGCTGTCTCCGCCTCCGCCCGAACTGCTGCTCGACACGGGTTCGGATGGATGGCTTATCGACCCGAGCGCCGTCATGATCGACCCGGGATCGGGCAAGGCGGAGGCGGAGAAGAGGCCGCTCGAAATCGAGGCAACGTGCGTCGACGCCACCAGCCCCGACGCGTGACTGGAGGAACTGTGGACGGGCGTGGCCAGCCACCATGCGGGATACCAGGCGGGTTCGCGGTCGGCCGGCGCCTGGCCCGGCTCCTGCTCGGCGTCAGCGACCGAGCGCGAGAGCACGATCTCGATCTCGCGATCCAGACCGAACGCCACTCCCCAGGCCATCGCCGCGTCGGGCGTGGTGACCCAGGGCAGCGCCTTCGCCTTGACCACGTCGCCCATAGAGTGCGCCTCCGCCAGCGTGGTCTTCAGCGTGCGCTGGTATGCCGACAGCATCGCCCAGAGCATCGCTCCCTGCCGTGTTCGCGCGGGCATGAAGCCTGCCAGACGCAAGGTCACGATGCCCGCCAGCACCAGGCCGATCGTGACTACGAGCAGACCGCTGGCGCCCACGATGAGCCACAGGAAGCCTGCCACGATCGCCGCGGCGATCTCGAGGCCGCCCACGACTCGCCATTTCCACAGGACGTCTCTTGGTTTGGCAGTCAGCCAGCCTCGTTTGACGGCCGCCGCCTCGAGCCTGTCCTTGAAGTCGTTGAACCCGGGGATGAGCCGGTACATCATCCCCGGTGTGAGTCGACCCTCGTGCTTCTGGCTCTTCGTCGCTATGTCGTCGCGAAGTTCCGCTTCCGGCGCGGGCAGGTCACCCTCACCTGACCCCAGGTATTTCAGCCCGGTCTCGGTTTCGCCGAGTGGCTTGCCGTGGGCTTCGAAGGCGACGCAGCCGTGCGCCGCCAGGTCTACGAGGCCCGCGGTCACCGTCCGATCCGAGATGCGCTCGGTCAGCA
The DNA here is from genome assembly GCA_003159055.1 of Myxococcales bacterium. The sequence goes on along the minus strand of PMLH01000470.1, from coordinate 418 downwards.
GAACCGTGGCCATCGCCGGCGTCAAGCCCGCCGGCGGGGCGGGCATCAGGATCGAGTTGTCATCGACATAGACGGGGTCGCGGCCGTGGCGCAGCCAGTAGGCGACCGCCACGAGCAGCAACAACGCACACAGCAGCACGCCGGCCGCGGCAATCACGGCGTTGATCTGCCGGCCTCGCTCGAGCTGAGCCGCGTGCTCCGGGGTGGCCGCTGCGTCGACGTCGTTGAGTCCAGCCAGCAGACCGCCGTCGAAGTCGCCGTCGGACAGGTAAGGCTTCATGTCGTCGTCGAAGATCGACTGGCGGTCGGAGTCCGTCAGGAACGCGGCCCGAAAGCCACTCCCCGCGTAGAGTGAAACCTGGCCGTGCCGGAGGTTGTCCTGCATGTCGAAGAGGATGACCAGGCCGTCGTCGAAGCC
>PMLH01000502.1:346-5075 GCA_003159055.1 Myxococcales bacterium | reverse complement strand
CGGTAGTGGCGAACCAGCGGAATGCCGGCGTCGCGCAAGGCTTCGATGCCAGCACCGACCGCGAGCGCGGTGGTGATGTCGAAGACCTCGGTGCGCTCGGTGGGAATGCCGAATTCCTCGGCCAGGTTGAACGCACCCTTGCGCCCCGCCAGGCGGATCACCTCGTCGGTAGAGCGAACCGGCTCAAGGCTGGGCTCGCCCACGTCGCGCTTGTGCAGACGCACGATGTTCTTGCCCAGCATGNNCAGCATGCGCTCGCGCACCTTCTGTGGCACCGGCTCGATGAAGGATTCACCGGCCAAGATGCGATCGATGTTGCTGTCGTCGAACACGCGTCGACTTTCGCCGGGCAGCCCCAGGCCCGCTCCGGAAATCACGATCGATCCGGCGGCTTGCGCCGGCGCGCCGGCGCGCCCGCGATTGCCTTGATACAGCGACATGCCCTCGTCGAGGAAGCGTGCAAAGAGACGCCCAAGCCCTTCGTAGTCAGCCTGGCCTGCGCCTGCGGATGGGTCTCGTGAATCCTTGCTCATGGCAATGGGTGCTCCGTTCGATTGCGTGGTGGTTTCGCTGGGGTCTTGTCCGCGCGCGTTTTCGGCTGCGGCGCGCAGCTCAGGAAGTCGGGCCAGTTGTTCTGGCCTGGGAATTCCGGCAGCGTAGAGGCCGCACATGGCATCGTGGAACGAGCGCACGCCGCCTCGCTTGGGGTGATTGGTGGAAAGGCAAAGGATGTCGGTCTTGTCTTCGAGAACGTTTTCCGCCAGCGCCTGCAGGGCGCGTTTGGGGCCGACTTCAAGAAAGACGCGGGCGCCCTCACGGTAGCAGGTCTCGATGCCCTTCACGAACTGCACCGAGGACGCCATTTGGTCAGCCAGGCGGCGACGGATGGTTTCCATGTCACTCGTCGGATAGAGCTGCCCGTCGATATTGCCGACCAGCGGGATGGCGGGCGGAGCGAGCTGCATTTCGCAGATGGTGCGGTACAGCGCATCGGCGGCGGGCGCCACCACCTTGCTGTGGAACGCGTGCGAGACCGGAATGATCTGCGCAGTCATGCCCAGATTGTTGAAGAACTCGACCGCGCGGTCGACGGCATCGCTGGCGCCGGCGATCACGGTTTGCTTCTTGCTGTTCATGTTGGCGGGCGTGAGATAGCCGNNCAATCTCGGGCAAACGCCGCACGATTTCGTCGGTCGGCCCGAGCACAGACGCCATCTTGCCCTTGTCGCCAATCGACACCGACGCCATGGCACGCGCGCGCGCACTGACCGCAACCAAGGCTTCGCTGAAGTTGATCATGCGCGCGCCGACCGCGGCCGCCCACTCGCCCAGGCTGTGCCCCATGACCACGTCCGGAAACACGCCGTGCTTGCCGAGCAAGCGCATGATGGCGATGTTGGTCGCGACCATCGCGGGTTGGCAGATGGTGGTGTCTTTCAGCGCCTCTTCCGCGTCTTCGATGCCCGCGGCGTCGCCGGCGTCCTTGTACACGTAGCTGGTCAGCGGACGGCCGAGGATCGGGCCCATCGTGCGATCAGCTTCCGCGAAAGTCTCGCGCACGATCGGATCGGGCACGTCGGCCAGCATGTTGACGTATTGCGATCCCTGGCCCGGGAAGAGGAACGCCAGCTTGCCGGCCGGCCCGCGGCCGAAGTGAATGCCCTTGGTCTGCAGAATGCGCCACTTGCGGGCGTCGTTCTTGTCCAATGCTTCAAGCGCGATCTCGCACTTCTTGCCGAGCTCACCCGCCTCCTCGAAGGAAATGACGAGGCGGTTTTGCGCGGCCAGGAAGTCGGCGCCTGGCGGGGTTCGATCGGGAACCCTGCCCGCCTTGGCGTCGGTCATCGCCTGACTCAGGCGTGCGCGCAGCGACGGCAGATCGACAGCGCCAAGTGCCAGCATCTGTCCGACCATCGACGGCCGATCGTCCTTCGCGGCGGCGGAAGCCGATGCGGTCGGCGAACCCGCATTTTGCGCGGCCGGCACTTGTACCACGGGCTGCCGCTTGCCGAGCATGCCGGGAATGTACTCTTCGACCACAACGTGGAAATTGGTGCCGCCGAAGCCGAACGCGGAAACGCCGCAGCGGCGAGGCGCAAACGACGGCCGTTCCCACGGCCGCACGGCAGTGTTGACCTCGAACGGGATCTTGTCGAAGGGGATCGACGGGTTCGGAATCTGGAAGTTGATCGACGGGGGAAGGATCTTGTGGTGGCAGGCAAGCACGGCCTTGAGCAAGCCGGCCGCGCCCGCGCCGCTCTTGAGGTGGCCGATCTGCGACTTCACCGAACCGAGCGCGATCTTGTGCTTGACTGGCGTCCCCGCGGCCAGCACGCCCGCGATGCTCTGCATTTCTGCGTCGTCGCCCACGCGGGTCGAGGTTCCGTGGCCTTCCAGCAGGGTCATGGTGGCAGGATCAAGGCCGGCGCGCTTCCATGCGCGCTCGATGGCCAGCTTCTGCCCAATGGGATTGGGCGCGGTGATGCCCTTACCTTTACCGTCGCTGGCGCCACCGATGCCGCGGATCACGGCGTAAATCTGATCGCCTGCCTTTTCAGCGTCTTCCAGCCGCTTGCAAATGAAGAACGCGCCGCCCTCGCCCATCACGAAGCCGTTGGCGCGCGCGTCGTAGGAGTACGAACCGTCGGGCGACAGGGCACCAATCTTCGAGAACTTGATGAAGGTGGTGGCACCCATGTTGCGGTCCATACCGCCGGTCAACGCGACTTCGTAGTGGTGATCCACCAGGCTGTCGACCGCCGCCTGCACGGCCGCCAAGGTCGAAGCGCAGGCCGCATCGCTGGTGAAGTTCGGGCCGCGCAGGTTGTAAGCGGCGGCGACCCGGCCGGCGATGATATTGGTGAGCTCGCCCGGCATCGTGTCTTCTGTCGTATCCGGCAGCCGCTGATTGATCTCGGCGAGCAGCTCGGCCAACAGCGCCTCGCGCGTTGCTGTCGGCAACGCCCTGAACGAATCCGAATCGCGAAGCGCATTCGCATACTCGGGATAGGAGAGGCGCAACACGGTTTCGTAGTGCCGTTCGCCGCCCATGGCGTTGCCCAAAATGACGGCGGTGGAATCGCTGTCGAGCGGCCGATCGGGATGGCCCGCATCACGCAACGCCTCGCCCGCACACAGAAGCGCCCACTTCTGCCCGTCGTCCATCGCCGCAGCCACGCGCGGAGGAATTCTCAGCTTGGTCGAATCGAACGCGATGCCGCGCACCCAACCACCGATCTTCGAGTAGGTCTTGCCTGGCGCTTTCGGGTCCGGATCCCAATAGTCGGCCGCGCTCCAGCGATCCGGCGTCACGTCGGTGATCGAGTTCTTCCCTTCAAGAACATTGCGCCAGAAGGTTTTCGCGTCGGGTGCATCGGGCAAGATCGCGCCAACGCCGACGACTGCAACAGCACGTTCGGCGGGATCCCGTGTCGAACTACTCATCTATTCAATTCCTCCAGAATCGTTCACAAAACAATTGCCGTCGAGCCCAGTCGACTACGCAGCTCGCGACCGACCTTACGGCCGTGCCGCGTCCTGCTCGACGATCGCTTTCGCGACCACGTCGAAATCCGCCATCAGCCCCTTGGCCGCAGCGTTGATTCGGCTCAACTGCAAGCCACGCTCGAACTCGGCCATGCCAGCGTCGTCGACCGCGTCCATGCCGCGGATCAGGCGAACCGCAAGTCCGACAACATCCAGCGCCATTTCGCGCGCGCAGATCCTCGACATCACCTTCACCGCCCCCGGCGCGAAGAACGGCTGGTACTTGGCTGCGCCGCGACCGGCGGCGTAGTTGGCGAAATTGGCGGCGATCTCGGCGCGGGTCATGAGCTCGCCGAGTTGGAACAGCACGTGCTGGTTACGCGTGAGCCTCGCCACCCGGCAACGCTCGGTGGTTTCCAGCACCGCACGCACCGCCAACGCAGCGATGTCGGCGCCGACGTGCGGATCTTCGCGGTGCAGGCTTTCCAGCGAGTCAGCCATCTTGCGATAGAAACCGCCCCGCTCCTGCAAGTGCGTGCGCCAGCGGTCGCGCGACACCGTCCACTGCATGATTTCGCTCGTGCCTTCGTAGATAGTGGTAATGCGCACGTCGCGGCGGGTCTTCTCGACCTCGTACTCCTTGGTGTAGCCGTAGCCGCCCATCGCCTGGACCGCGGCGTCGGCGGAAGCATTGCCCTCTTCGGTCGCGAACAACTTCGCGATGGCGCCTTCGGTCTGCAGCTCGGGCTCGCCAGCGTCGAGACGGCGTGCGACCTCTTCGATGTAGGCGCGGGCGGCTTCCAGCTTCACCACGTGCGGAACGATGAGCTTGTCCATGTAGCCCTGCTTTTCCGCCAGGGTCGAACCGGCCTGCACCCGCTCGCGGGCATAGCGAATCGCCTTCAGCATGGCGGACACACCGCCGCCCAAGCCAAACGCGGCGACCATCAGGCGGGTAAAGCCGAACACCGACTGCGCGTGGATGAGGCCCTTGCCCTCCACGCCGCCCACCAGGTTCGCCGTGGGGACGAAGACGTCCTCGAAGATGACCGGCGAGGTGTTCGACGATCGAATGCCGTGCTTGTTTTCATGCTTGCCGGGCACGAGCCCCGGCGTGCCCTTCTCGACCAAGAAGAAGGTCGGGCCATCGGGCGCGGCTGCAAGCACCGAATAGAGCTGGGCGTAGCCCCCGTTGGAAATGAACTGCTTGGTGCCGTTGATCTTGTAGCCCTTGAGCTCGCCG
>PMLH01000502.1:0-310 GCA_003159055.1 Myxococcales bacterium | reverse complement strand
GCCGACCACGATGGGGTCGGTGCCGAGGAAGATGGCCAAGAACGCCGTCGCGACGCCGAGATCGAGGCGCGCCATCTCTTCCGAGACGCGGTACACGTCGTAGGCGCAGCCCCCAAGACCGCCCAGCTCCTCTGGAATGAATAGCAGATGCAGGCCGATCTCCGGCCCAAGCAGCTCTTCAATCAGAGCGAGTGGGAACTCGTCCCTTTCATCGAGGTCGATGCGAACCTTGGCGGGCAGCTTTTGCTTTCCGAACGAGCCAAGGGTGTCGAGAAGCATCTGTAGAGAATCTTTGTCGAGTCCTGCGTTC
>PMLH01000419.1 GCA_003159055.1 Myxococcales bacterium | reverse complement strand
TCAGCTCATCCTCGACTACATGAATCTCGACGGCACCTCACTCGACGACGATGTGCGCATCGTGACCTACGGATGCGGCGAATCCTTTCCCTTGGAGAGCGAGGAGGGCGACGTCGCAGAAGAGGCTGATGACGATGCGCAGGTTCAGTTCGACCGCAGGGTCGAGGTGTTCTTCTTCGCGGAGCCGTTCGGTGTGCTTCCGCCGGTCCCTGGCGTCGCCGAGGGCGAATCGTCGAAGCGCGCGACCAAGGCGCCCAAAGAGGACAAGCTATACCCCGAATGGCGGCAGCGGGTCGCACGCCAGTACGTCATCGACACCGAGTCCGACTTCCGTGTACGGCTGTGCAACTACAAGATGGTGCCGTACGCCAAGCGGCCGTTTGCCTTGTGCTTGGAAGGCTATCCCGAAATCCGTGGCGAAACCGACGAAGGCGGCTTCGTCAACGTGGATTCGCCGCCCGCAGGCGCGGAAGGGACCATCGAGGTCCGGCCGGACGAGGATTCTCCCGACCACGTTGTCCGATGGGAAATCAAGATCTCACCGGTCATCTCGCCGGTGACCCCACTCGGCGCTTCCACGCGGCTCGCGAACCTCGAGTACTTCTTCGACGAGCCGACCGACGAGATGACGGACGAGCTGCGGGATGCCATTGCCTGGTTCCAGTTTGACGAGGGCCTGAAGGTCACGTCTGAGCTGGACGACGATACCTGTGCGAAGCTGCTGGGTTTGCATGACTGCGAGGACGAGCAGACACCCGATGCGGACGATGATGTCGGCGCCGAAGATCCCTCGGCAGAAGCGAACGATGCCGCGGGCGAAGACCCCGGCCAATGATACGCGGGCGCCGCCCGTGGCCTAATTCCACTGGAGGTCGAAGGTCACGAGGAAGTGGTCGCAGCCCAAGGTCTTGATGCCTTCCCACGTATTGGGGTGCACAGACACCGACACGACATCGACTTGGGGCTTTTGCTTGAGGAAGTCGGGCGTCAGCTGATCGACCTTTTCCCCCGCAGCGTTCCAAAGTCCCTCTCCCAGGCCCTCGAACGACAATGGATTGCTGTATTGTGGGCGCTTCACTTCCTGCGATCCCTGGGGCACCTGACGAGCCTGGATCTGCAGCTCAATCTTGTCGTGAGGACCGATGCTGGCTTCGACCCGCGCTGCGCCGAGCCCCTCGGTGTTGTCCTTCCTGATAGGGTGATTGTCCAGGAGCGTGGCGGTTGCTTCATTGGCCTCGTCGGCAACTGATCGAATCGACGCAACCATGTCCCATTGCTCTTTGCCATCTCCCTTCAGGAAGTGAACCTGCATGAAGGAAATCGTGACTTTCGCTTTCTTGTCCTGTCCCGGGCTGACCACGAACGCTTTGGGCAGGGGAATTTCCTGTGGCGGCTCGCTGACCGCGGGCTTCTGCGAAACGCGAAGTACCACGTCGATCAGCTGCAGTGCCGGCTCGTGCGTGTGTCCCATGACGAAGGTGGAAGCCAGCCGCGCCGGCTTTTGCCTATGCGCGCTGCCGAACACAGGGGGTTGGTGCTTCGCCGTGGCGTGATTCTGTTCCGGTTCGTCGATGCGATCGAATAGGCACTTCATCACGGCGGCTTCGGCGTATCCCAGCCGAGTCCACAACCCGCCGAACAGCTTGGTCTTGAGCGACGACATCGTGCTGTCCATCTTGCGCACGTAGTTGTCCATGAAGACCGATTGGGTAAGGAGATAACCCCAGCGCGCACCATCTTCGCTGTTGAAGGCGTCGTCTTGATGCCCGTGCTGAACCACCAATCCGGTCTGCGGACTCGACGTCCATTCCCCCGGAAGCGGCACCCTTCCCTTGGCAGCCTCTTTGTACCTGAGCAAATCGGTTCCCATGTAGGTGTCGTGGTTGCCATACAAAATGACCGTCTTGAGCTCGTCGGCGGTCTTGGGCGCCACCTCGTCGAAGTTCCACAGCAAGTTGATGGCGGGATTGCGCAACGATTCTTGCAGCCAGTAGTTCACGAATTCGGTCGCCACGGCGGGATTGGGAAAGTCCCTGGCGGTCTTGAGAAGATCGAACGGGCACTTGAGGCCGATCCAGAAATCGAAGAGGTCGCCAACCTGGATTAGCTGAATGGGGGGCCTTTCCGACGTCGCTTTCATGGGACCAGCAGTGCCTTGATAGGTTTTGAGCATCTTCAGCCAGGCGCAGAGGTCGTCGCCTGCGCTGTCGAAGATGTCGGCCGGAAGCTTGGCGGGCTTCCCATGCTCTGCTTTCTTGCCGTGGTAGCGCTCGAACCAGTCTTCCGCGACAGAGACGTCGACGGCATCGTCGTCAGACCATTTTGCGATCTTGCTCTTGACCGCAATTTCGAGCAACGCAGCGGTGGTGGCAACAGCGCTCACTCCCCCCTTGAAAATCGCTGGGCCATTGGACCCTTCAATACCTGTACGGGTCCAAGCGCCAGCCCGACTCTCTTTGATGAGGACCTTGGCCTTCTTGTCCAAGAGGCGCGCCATAATCGGCACGACGACCGTTGCTATGTCGCCGCGATCGTAGCGTCCCCGGAGGGGATACTTGGCGAGTGCACCTCCGGGCGGTGGTTGGGGCAGTCCGGTTTCGGTAGTTTTCCTTCGGTCGTCCTTGGTGGCGATGGGGTTGGTCGCCGTCGGGAGTGATGCGCCTGCAATGTCTCGTCCAGTGCTGGTTGCCCACGACGTATCCACCTTTGGAGCACTTGGGGCTCCGATGCTCGCCCAGGGCTGTTGGGGCTCAGGTGTCGTCTTGATGCTTGTGTCGTTTGCTCGTCCAGTCCCGTGATCGCCCGACGAGACAACAGCCGAGGCGTGCGGAGCACCGTCCGCGCTCGTCTTGGTATCCGTGCGAGTCGCCGGGTGAGCGGGGCGCGGGGGCCGAGGACGGTCCGAATAGGTCCTGTCTTCCTCTGTCATGACTGGCGCATGGAGATCGCCAAGAATGACGTGAATGCGGTCGTCGGGAATGGCCTCCTGTCCAGGATGATAGTTCAGAATAGCTTTGAGCACCACGACGACGCCCAAGTGGGGGTCGGTTGAAAGGTGCTTGAGGAGGGGTTTGATCTTCTTGTATTCGTCTGTTTCCTTCGGGTCAGGTTCGAGGGGGCAGGCGTCTTTGTCGATCTTTGGTACTTTGTCTCCCCTCGGGTTCCAAGGTTGGTAGGCACAGAGAACAGAAAGCCTCCCGTAGACAATCCCGAAGTACCGCTTTTTGCCCCAGTGAGCGGTAGCACCGTCTTCGGTATCGTCTGCAGTTTCTGCGCTCCCTCCCCAGCAGCCAACGTCCAGATAGGTCACACTAACCAGGTGCTCTTCCACGAGCGTCGCTGTCTTGTGGGGCCCGACCGTCTTGGGCTGTTTAGCCTTGTCCGAACTCTCGGCTTCCTCGTCCTGATTCTTTTCGGTCCTCTTGCTTCGGAGCCTGAGGGTGTTGCGAAGTCTGTTGGCCATTTCGGGCGGCACGTAATAGGTGACTCTATCAGGCAGGGGAGATTTCTCCCGCTCCTCCCTCGTCGTTGCGGTTTCGTGCTGCTCGTTGGCCTGCTCATCCTCTGGATGGAACTTCCCTTCCCATTCACTCATCGTTCTTTTCTCCGAAGCAATTGGAAGAAATTTGGGGAGAGCCGCACGCGTACATTCCTCCACCTTCTCCCCATGTCACTATCAACGAGAACCGCGTCCATCGACCGTGTTCGGGTTGCTGGGCGTTACGAGGGTCAGTTCGGCGGATCACAACTTCGTAGCGTCCGGCTGCATCGGTTCGATAGTAATAGGAGTTGTCCCACACTGGGCCTCTGGGCACGTGGGTCGCTTCCCTCCCTTCGAAGGTGAGGCGTTTCTTGAGCGGCACCCACTTGCCCTCACCATCAGGACTGTCGCTGATGTCCACACGTGCTTGCGCAGGCAGATCGACGAGGAACTTCCCGACCGTGCCATCATCGTCGAGAGGTCTCACGTCGCCGAAAACACACTGCCCCGGCATGATCACTCGCCATGCCGGCGGTCCGGGCTTGGGCGGCGGAATTCTCTCGATGAAGCGCGTGTTGTCACCGTGCTGTGCTGATCCGGAGAAGCCAGGTGCTCCCGTTCCGAGGTTTTCTCGGTACCAGAGATCCGTGGCGTACCGGCCGAGAAACGCCTCTGAATCAATGGCCTCCGATACCCAAAAGGTCACGGTGACGCCATTCCTGGGACCAGCACCCGTCACTTGCGGCTTGCGGTCGAGCCAGACGGCGTCGCCCCCAGGCCAGCACGCCTTCTTGTCACCCTTCCCCGAAGCCGTTGGCCATCCTTTCAGCCGACGCCACATCAGCGCGAGGTCTCCTTCCTCCGTATGGCCTGGAATGTCGTAGGGCTTCTGGTCCTCGGCGCTGGGTTTGTGGATCGCGTCGATAGCACCGGTTTCCACCACCTTGAGTGTCCACGCAAATCCTACCGCGCCGACGAGCAGGGCGATCTTTTCGTTTCGCGACAGCTTGGGCAGATGCCACTTCATGGCGTCTCTCCCTTCGGAAGCTCCACACCGTAGCACTCGCGCTCGTCGAAGCTGGGCACCGGGCAGGCGTCGCCGACCCCGCGGCCCCAGTGCACCTGCAACGTGTACTCGCCCGGCTTCTCGGCTCCGTCCTGCGCAGGCAACAAGCTGACCTCGACCTCGTAGTCGCCTTGGCCGATCGACTGAAACACCGTGTTCTCGCCGTTCGCGTGAGGGGCCTCGTTCCCGCCCAGCGTAAGCCGATACGACAAGAACGCCGTTGCCGGCAACACAAACGCGCGCACCGTGATTTCTCGCTCGGCTGGCAGGTGCACGCGGTATCGCCCCAGCACGCCAGCTTTGCCCGCGAAGGTCCGCCACACGCACTGCCCCGGCAACAGCGCTGTCGGCCCGGTATCGGATGCCACCGCCAATTCTTTCCGTTCGAGCAGTCGAACCTTTTCTACCTTCGTGCATGGCTGTTCGAACAGATCCGATTCGGCGCAGTCCCCGCTCCACAAGTCGGTGCGAAAACGGCCTAGCACGGCTCGGCCGGCCACAGTCACGGCCATCCACGCCGTTTCCGGCTGGGCTCGGCTTGCCCGCTGAGCATGAACGTAGGACTTTTCTCGGTCCGCCCAAGTCAGGCTGCAGACCTTCGCGTCGCTCAGGCTCGCAACCGGCGTCCCGAGAAGCTGTGCGATCTGCTCGCGGGTATTGAGCTTGGCCGCCATCGCCGCCGCCGCGTCGTTGGCCAAGCCGTAGGACGGCCCTGTGGTTCGACTTCGATACGCCTCAAGCCAGCCTTGCAGCACCGGCGCGACGAAAATAGCCGACGCCCATCCAGCGAGCACCCACGCGACGGCAAGAATCAACCGGCGTCGCGATTTCGGTCGTTGTTCGTTGGGTGCAGTCACCTATTCACTCGCGTAGGCTTGGGGAAGTCGGGCCGGGATTTTGCTCCGGCAATTGTCGTAGGCTCGCTCATCGTCTCGGAAAACGCTTGCAGGCGCCAGTCCGAAACGATTCGTGTCCAAAGTGCTCTCCACGCAACTCCTGCCGTGCCATTGCCGACACCCATGCATGACCCTTCTCCGCCGCACCGACGCGTGCCGCCGGACAATCTTTGCTTGTGTCCCCACGTCGCATGGTGGGAAGATTAGGAAGGGAAAGGATCGATGTAGGGATCCATGGTCGACCTCAGAGGCATGCGAAGAGTCTGGACGGCTGCGGCCCGACGAGCGAGCGGCGGGCGCTCCGTTTGGATCTCGTTGGGCATGGCAGTGGCATTCGTGTGTTCGGGTTGCGTCGACCTCACCAAGCCTTGGGAGGGAGCAGGCAGGCTGGATGCTGGAGGCATGGGCGGCCTGGG
>PMLH01000344.1 GCA_003159055.1 Myxococcales bacterium | reverse complement strand
GATTCCAAGCTCCCACGGTTCACAGCCGAGCTGAACAGATGCGCTATAGACACTCATTTCTATTCCCAAGTCAGGAAGGCGCGAAGGTGTATGGTGCTTGTCATATGTTCTCCTCGTTTTCCGGCTCGTCTTGATTTGGTTGGCCACCCTCGGCTCCGGCCGAGTGCTTCGTCAGCTTCTTGAAGGAAGTCTCCAGATCGTTCCACGCGGTCTCCACGCCGGTCTTGAAGATCCCCCACTTCGCGCTGCCCGCCGTCTTGAGCTCGTCGAACTTCGATTGCGTCAGCCTGTACTTGGACCTCAAATCTTCGACGCTGTTGCGATAGTCGGTCTTCACCTCCGTGCCAGCCGCCTCTACTTTGGCAACCAGTTTGTCGAGCTTCGCACCCCACTGCTTGAGCTCCGTCTCCATCCTTCCTATATTGGCTTCAACTATCTTCATGATGTTCCCCTTTGTGATGTTCGCTTCAGAAGTTTTCCACTGTATGGGTTGACACTGTGATAACTCACAAGGTGTGCGCTGCCGCAACTATCGCCGCTTTCGTCATTCCGAACTCTTCCATGAGTACGTTCCCCGGGGCGCTGGCCCCGAAGCGGTCGATGCCCACCATTCGGCCGCGCGTGCCGACGAAGGCGCGCCAACCGAAAGTGACGCCCGCTTCGATCGATACGCGTCGTTCGCACGCCGTCGGCAGGACTGCCTCACGGTAGTCGGCCGGCTGGCGTTCGAAGCGAGAAAAACATGGAAGGGAGACGACGCGTGTGGCCGGGCCGAGCTCGCGTGCGGCCGCGACCGCGTGTTGCACCTCACTGCCGGTGCCGATGAGGATCAGGTTGAGCGGTGCGCTCTCTTGCATGAGAACATAGCCGCCGCGCATGACTCCTTCGCGTTTGGCCGAAGGCGTGCCGGGAAGCATGGGGACCACCTGGCGTGTGAGTGCCAGGACGGTTGGACCTTCCGTGTGCTGGATCGCAGCGAGCCATGCGCCGGCCGTCTCCTCTGGATCGGCGGGGCGAATCACCTCGAGGCCGACCATCGCGCGCAAGCCCATCAGGGTTTCGACCGGTTGATGGGTGGGGCCGTCTTCGCCGACGCCCACCGAATCGTGGGTGAAGATGTAGATCACCGGCAGACGTGCCAGCGCCGCGAGGCGAATACTTGGCCGCAGGTAGTCGGCGAAGACCATGAAGGTCGCGCCGCTGGGGCGCACGCCGCCGTGGTAGGCGATGCCATTCAAGATCGCGCCCATGCCGTGCTCGCGGATGCCGATGCGGATGTTGCGCCCGTCTTCATGCGCCTCGTCCCAGTCCGTGCTGGAGGCGATGTAGTTGAAGGTCGAGCTGTACAGGTCGGCACTGGCGCCCATGAGGTACGGCACCTCGGCGGCCACGATTTGGAGCACCGTCTCGCCCGCCTTGCGCGTGGCCAGCTTGGCGTCGGCGGCAAAGGTCGGAATTTTGGCCGATAGATCGTCAGGCACGCGAAGCGCGTTGGCATCGTCAAGCTGCCTCGACAGGTCGGAATTCTTCGCGCGCCAGGCGGCGAAGGTCTCTCGCCACGAGGCGTGCTGCTCGGCCAACATTCTTCGGCGTTCAGCGAAGAACGTCTTCACCTCGTCCGAAACCCAAAATTTTTCGTCGGGCAGGCCCAGCCGCCGGCGCGCCTGGTCGACGAACCTCGTGCCTGCTTCACCGTGCGCCTTCTGGGTTCCCGCAACCTGCGGAATGCCTTTCCCGATCAGGGTATGTGCGAGAATGAATCGAGGTTTGCCACTCTTGGAGGCTCGGGCATGCTCCAGCACGTCGTGGACCTCGGCGAGGTCGTTTCCCTTCTCAAGGTGCAAGACCTCATAGCCGTAGGCTTCGAAGCGCTTGGCCGTGTCCTCGCTCTGCGATTTTTCGGCCATCGCGTCGAGCGTGACGTAGTTGGAATCGTAGATCAGGATCAGGTTGTCGAGCTTGAAGTGCCCAGCCATCGCAGCGGCCTCAGAGGCGACGCCTTCCTGCATGCAGCCGTCGCCGGCCAGGGCCCAGATGGTGTGATCGAAGACGGTGTGCTCGGCCGTGTTGAAGCGCGCTGCCATCATCTTGGCCGCCACCGCCTGCCCGACGGCGTTGCCAACCCCTTGCCCGAGCGGGCCGGTGGTGGCCTCGACACCCGGGGTATGACCGAACTCTGGATGCCCGGGCGTCTTGGATCCCCACTGGCGAAAGCGCTTGATCTCGTCGAGCGACAGCGGGTATCCGCACAGATGCAACCACGCGTACAGAAACATGCTCCCGTGCCCGGCGGAAAGCACAAAGCGGTCGCGATTGATCCACGCGGGATCGGCGGGATCATGTCGAAGTAGCTCACCGTAGATCACGGCGCCGATCTCGGCCGCTCCCAGCGGCAGGCCAAGGTGACCGGAGGCGCAGGCCGCGACGGCATCCATGGCAAGTCCCCGCGCGATGTTTGCCGCGGCCTCTAGTCTTTCGAAGTTGGGCACGGGCGAAAATTCCCCTTGAGCCGCCGCCTATGTCTTCAACGCTTCTGAAGCTGGTGATTCGATCTTGATGTCGGGTTCCATGACCGATCCTGTCTCCGAAGCCAATCTCGCCGCCCGCGCTTCCGAAGTAGCCACGTCGACCCCGATTCGGTCCGACGCCGACTCTCCCTGATCGACGTCTTCGTCGGGACCAGCAACGGCCAAAGGTCCCACCGCCTGCGGCAAGGGAATGCGCAGCGGATGCGTGGTCGTTTGCCGCGTTCCGTTGCCATGGATGTTCATGTCTTCAGCTTTTCGAGTGGATCCAAACTCTTCTTGTGGACGGCTTTCGACAAAGGGTCCGCCTAGCTCTTCGGCTACTTCTTCATCACGCGTGTCATCTGCACACTCGTCGCCACTCGCGCCTCGGAGGTACTGTTCGGCCATAAGCTCGGCCACACCATCGGATGTACCGGAAATCTGTGCGGACTCCGGAATGAATGCATCGCCGCCATCAGATCGTTCTTGTTTCAGCTTGCTCATTGCGTCTTGCTCCCTTGAATATTCCTGATCTAGGTCCATCCACCTACAAGCAGATTCCAGGCCACCGACCAGGCAGGTCGCGAGGCTACCGATTCTTGTTGAGAAATCTGTAGTCAGTCGATCGCTCAATCATTTCGAGGCGACCTTGCGACCAAATTGAGCGAGTCAATTGTGCCCTGGCGAAGTTGCTGGCCCAATCGCGTCGGCACAATCAATGCACCGGCCGTGGTCCATGGACGACCGCGCAATCAGCGAGATGGTGAAGAACGTCCAGAGTGGCGGTGGAAGACGGGTTACCATGGCCTCTGTGAGGCAAGCACCCTGACGCTGCATACCCAAATTGTGACGCAGCTCTTGCCAGCAGTTTTGGGCGTGACCGCAGTTATGCCCGCGCGCGCGTTCGCCCAGCAACCCTTGGAGGAATTCCTCGCTGGGGCACGCAGGACGAATTCCGACCTGCAAGTGGCATCCGCGACTATCGAGCAGCAGGAGGGTGAGTCGCTTGCGACGCTCGGGCGCGCGCTGCCGTCTTTGACCGCCCGAGGCGT
>PMLH01000213.1 GCA_003159055.1 Myxococcales bacterium | reverse complement strand
GCGCCAGCGCTACGACAAGTAGCCGGGACGCCCAGGCGGGGGCCGAGGGCCGGTCAGCGATGGACTTCGCCGAGCAGCGTGCTTGACAGACGGTGCGACAGAGGCAAGATGGCGGCAAGAGTATGCCCGTCGGCTTGGTTTGTCCCCGTTGTGATGCACTGACCGGCCTCGACGCGAGCCGGTGCCCTCTCTGCGAGGTGCCCCTCGGCGAGCCAGTGCAATCTCCTTTGCCAGCCGCAAGTCCGATCGCCGCCTCTCGTCCGGAGGAGTTCATGTCGACCAAAACCTGTCCGAGTTGTGGGAATCCCGTCCCCGAACATGACCGTTTTTGTGGCCAGTGCGGTGCCCGCCTGGACGCCGTTCCGGCCGCACCCGCCGGTGGCACCGGCAAGACCATGTTCTTCTCCGGGGTGCAGCCTTCAGGTCTAGCCAAGTTGGTCTTGGTCAAGGCCGACACGGGCGATGGCTTGGCCTACCAGCTCAGCGGCACCGAGCACATCGTGGGCCGAACCGAAGGCGCCATCCTCTTCCCGGACGATCCACTGTTGTCTCCGCGGCACGCAAACTTCCTCTACCGCGACAGCAAGCTGCTCGTGAACGACGAAGGTTCGACCAACGGCGTGTTCATTCGCATCCATGCGCCAGCCCGACTCGAGTCGGGTTCGGCCTTCTTGGTTGGCGAACAGCTGCTGCAGATCGAAGCCCTGGCTCCCGACTTTGGGCCTCAGCCGGACGCCGAGGGTACCTACTTCTACGCCAGCCCGAAACGGGCCTCGAAGATGCGGCTGATTCAGCGCCTGCGCGGCGGTGACATCGGGCTCATCGTGCGCGCACGAGGCGACAGCATCACGCTCGGACGCGAAGGCAATGACGTGAACTTCCCGGACGATCCATTCATTTCGGGTCGACACGCCGAGGTCAGCATCGGCGCGGATGGCGCCTTCACCATCGTCGATCAGGGGTCCAAGAACGGAACCTTCGTTCGCATCGTCGGGGAAACCCAACTTCTACACGGCGACTACGTTTTTGTCGGGCAGCAGCTCTTCCGCGTGGAGATAACCTAGGAAGGCGACGCCGATGCAAACTACCAAACCAACGAATCGCGCGGAGGGTCTGTCGTGATCACCTGTTCTCGTTGTGGCAAAGAAAACCAGGATCTCTACAAGTTCTGCTTGGGCTGCGGGGCCAAGCTTCAAGCTGGCGCCGCCGCGCCAGCACCGAAGCCCGCGGCACCGCCAGTCAATAGCTTCCCGCCGACGCCTCCACCCGAGCCAATCGGCCAACCGCCGGTGAGCCAGCCGATGGCGACAGCCAGAACCGCGATTCCACCCGAGCCCGAGCACCTTGACGTCGAGGCCCCCGCCATGATGCCGATGTCATCCGCGCCGGGCGGAATGTCCCCGGTGGCGCCTGCGATGGATGGCCCAGTGACACCGCCGCCGATTGCAATGGCCCCCGCGGCTCCGCGTCTGGGGGCAACCAACCCGCCCGCAACGGCGCCCTCGGTGCAGATCGGAATCGGCTCTGTGCCAATGCAGGTGCCTGCTCGGCCGGCCCCGCTGGGCGGGGTTCCCTCCGCCGTGTCGAATCCTGCCGTCGGATCAAGGCCCGTGGTCACCGTCGTGCCGCCGACGGCAATTCCGGCCGTGACGGCACCACACCCATCACCGTTTTCGCCGCCCCCCGCCGACAACATCGCCTGCCCGGTCTGTGGGAAGCTGGTCGCTTCCGCCTTCGCGTTCTGCGGCGGCTGTGGTCACCGCATGAAGTCAGCGCCGGGCGCGGTTGCCGAGGCGGCCATCCAGCGCGCCGAGGCCGTCGCCCCCGCACCGGCCAAGATCGGACCGCGCGGTCACCTGACCCTGATCCGTCCTGACGGAACCGAGGGCGGCGTGTTTCCCCTGGAAGAAGGCGAGAACCTCATCGGCCGAGGGCAAGGCGCGCTGTTTGATGCCGATCCGTACCTGTCGCCGAGACACGCAGCCTTCATCCTGACCGAGGGCAGGCTTGAGGTGCGCGACCATCGTAGCCTGAACGGAATCTTCGTGCGCATCACCGAGGAAGAGGCGCTCGAATCCGGTGACAGCTTCCGCATTGGGCAAGAGCTGCTGCGCTTCGACGCAATCAACCCGCCCACGCCGCTCGAAGATGGGACCGAGATCATCGGCACCCCAAATCCGGGCTACTGGGGCCGCCTTTCCGTCGTCGTCGGACGAGATCTCGACGGGCCGGCCTTCCCGCTTTTCGAGGAGGCAGCTCGGCTCGGACGCGAGCGCGGCGACATTCTGTTTCCCGAAGACGGCTACGTTTCGGGTGGCCACTGCCAGCTATCGGTCCGCGAAGGACGCGTGTACCTCCAGGATCTGGGCTCGTCCAACGGCACCTTCCTGCGCGTGCGCGAGAGCCGAGTCGTGCCATCCGGTAGCCTGATGCTGATGGGACAGCAGCTCTTCCGCGTAGCCTACAGATAAGGCGGGGCCGTTAGCCCGTGCGGGGCCGCCGGGCTTTGCCCGACGGTGTGTCGCGAGAATGACAGAGGACGCAGCGATGGCTGCGCCCCATGGGCGACTATTTCTTTTCGACGGGCTTGCTGAAGAAGGCTTTGCGCATGTCCCCGGTCTGCTTGGGCTCGACGTAGCGGAAGCCGTTCGGAATCTTGAAGCGGGTGCCGTTGTCGAAATCGAGCGTGACATCGACCGGCCCCTTGTCGCCACTGGGCGTGATCAACGCTGATCTTGTTGGTCGACGAGATCACGACCTGCTCGCAGAGGTGTTTGCCGAACATGATTCGGGCTTGGGTCTTGCCAGGCTGAAATCCGGCTCCGATGATGTTGACGTGATCGCCACCGGCGCTGATGCCCTCAAGGGGCTCAACGCGGTCAACGCGAATCTTCCCGCTCTCATCACAGGATGCCAACAGACCCAGGGCAAGCAAGGTCGTCATCAGGCGATAGACGTGTCTCATGTGGGCTCCTCCTCGATTCGGTTGCCACCTTAGCCCGCACGCGTCGGATGGTCAACGAAGAGTGTGGCTAACGCGTTGTGAAAGTTGCAATCGGTCCGCCCGGATCCACTGCATGGGTGTCCGGCGCCGGAGACATTGCTAAGCTGCGCGCCTCGATGACCGCGACTGTGTCGGCCCAGGAGCTTCTCTCGACGCTGGAAGGGGCATTTGCGTCCGGGGCCGCGCAGGCGGTGCCGTGCTTCGAGGTTCATGGCGCGGCTGGGCCGCTTGGCCCTGCACTGGCAGCGCACGTCGCAAAGACCAGCAAGCGGCTGGTGCTCTACCTCGTACCGGACGAAGATCAGATCGATTCCCGCAAAGCCGCGTTCGAATTCTTCCTTGGCAGCGGCGACGGCGACGACCCGCTGGCCCCGCCGACGGTTATGGATTTGCCCGCCTTCGCAAGCTCGCCCTACGCGGAAGTCCAGCCCGACCGGCGGACCGCCATGCGTCGTTTGGCGCTGCTTTACCGTTTGGGCCACGGCCTGGCGCCGACGGTTCTGCTCGCCTCGGCCGCGTCGCTGTTCCGGCGCGTACTTCCGCCAGCCGGCTTCGCGAAGTTGTGCGGCGAAGTCAAGGTCGGGATGACGCTGGACCGGGAGCGACTGATTCGCGACCTGACCAACGTTGGTTTTGCCCGCACCCAGGTGGTCGACGATCCCGGGACGTTTGCGGTGCGCGGGTCGGTGATCGACGTGTTTTGTCCGGCCTATCGGCATCCGGTCCGCATGGAGCTGTTCGGCGACGACGTCGAATCGCTGCGTCTGTTCGACGTCGGAAGCCAACGCACCCTGCGGCCCATCGACCGCGTCGTGTTTCACCCGGTGCGCGAAACCATCGTCACCCAAGGCGCCGACCCGCGAGCGCGCGTCTTGGCCGCCGCCGACCAGGCCGCGTATCCGTCGAGCAAGACCCGGAACGTCCTCGAGCGCATCGACGCCGGCGAGGAGTTCTTCGGCATCGAAGCACTGGCGCCGGTCTTCCACGAACGCATGGCCTCCGTGTTCGACTACTTGCCCGAATCGACGTGCCTGGTGATCGAGGATCCCGAGTCTACCCTCGATGAGGTCAGGCGCGAGCTCTCCCGCCTGCGGGAAAACGCCCACCACCGTCTGGAAGAGCACCTCTTGGCGCTTGATCCGCACGACTTCTTCATGGACGAAGAGTCCGCCAGCGCAGCGATGGGGACCCTGGCGCGCATCGCGCTGCGCACGGTCGAGATCGAGCGTCCGACCGCTGCGCAAGACGAAACGTCGCCCCCTCGCCTGCGGCTCGACGCGCGGCCCACGAGCGGCGTGCGCGCCGATTTGCTCGCAAATCGCAGCGATGGCGAGGTCGGGCACGCGCTCGCCAAGCTGCTGGGCGGCTGGCTCGACAACGGGTACGCCGTGCATGTGGTCGTGCCCAACCGAACCCATGCGGAGCGACTCTCGGGCTTGCTCTCGTCGCTCGGATATCGCGCGCGCATCGGGCGCCGCACCAGCAGGCATGGCCTTGGCGCCTTGCTGGAAGAACGCCACGACTCACCCGAGATCGTGCTGGAGCTCGGGCCGCTTTCGCAAGGATTCGAGCTGCCGGGCGATCATGTCGTCGTGATCTCGGAAGAGGAAATCTTCGGGGCGCGCGCGCACCGACCGTCGCCGCCAAGCAAGGCCCCGAGCTTCGGAGACCTGGCCGGCATTGCCGAGGGGGACCTGATCGTCCACGACGAGCACGGCATCGGCCGATACCGTGGCCTGGCCAAGCTGTCCATCCGCGGGGTCACGCAGGATTTTCTGCACCTGGAATACAGCGGGGGCGCGCTGTACCTGCCCGTGTATCGCATCGGTGTGATCCACCGCTTCGTCGGCGGAACGCCGGAAACCGTCCACCTCGACAAGATAGGTGGCTCGACCTGGGTCGAAAAGCGCCGCCGGGTTTCCGCCGCAACTCGCAAAATGGCCGAGGAGCTGCTGCAACTCTACGCCCAAAGGCGCGCGCTGCCCGGACACGCCTTCCCGGCCCCCGAGGTCATCTTCCGCGAATTCGAAGAGAGCTTTCCATTCGAAGAAACCGCGGACCAAGAACGCGCCATTGGCGAGGTCCTGGACGACATGCAGCGGGCAAGCCCGATGGATCGGCTGGTCTGCGGCGACGTCGGCTACGGTAACACCGAGGTAGCCATGCGCGCCGCCTTCAAGTGCGTCATGAGCGGCAAGCAGGTGGCCGTGCTTGTGCCCACCACCGTCCTGGCCCAACAGCATTACG
>PMLH01000235.1 GCA_003159055.1 Myxococcales bacterium | reverse complement strand
CGATGCTCTGCCCGGTCTGCGCGCCCAAGGAATCGATTCTGAATTCCGGTTCGCCTTGGATGACATCGCCCTCGGCATACCATCGCAGGCGAATGATCTGTTTCTCGTGTTTGAACCAAACGTCGTGGTAGGGCCCCGTTGCCGTGGACTCCCCCGCGTACCAGTAGAACGCCGCCCGGGGAGGTACTCCGCGCGCTGGATACTCGGCCCTGACCGAGCCTCGGGTTCCAAATCGGAAGGTAACCCAGGCTTCGGCACCCACTGGCTCCGATGAACCGCAGAAAGCCGCCTCGTCGCTTCTACCGTTCAGTTTGCAGCGCAGGTAGGTACGCTCACCTTCTCGACAGAGTGGCGATGTCACTGTCTTTCCCGTCGCTGTCGTGGAAGCCTTACTCTTCGGGCCACCCTTCGCCTTCGCCGCACCCTTGGGTAGCGGATTCTTGGCGACGATCTGCTCCTTCGGCATGAAGCCGGCGTATCCATTGCGGGCACCGACGAACCAGGCCTTCCCACCGGCCGCCTCGCCCACGACCCAGAGGGGCGTCCCTTTGACTACCGATCCAGCTGATCGGCTCCCAGGATTGGGCTCTACCTGGAAGAAGGATTCTCCGCCGATCGATCCCTTGGCGAACGACTCCTTGTCCACAGGCTGGAGTGCGAACTTGGGCGACATCTTGCCGCCAAAGAGCCGTGTCACGTGGGCCACACCGTACCGTTGCCCATCGAAGGCGAAGTGCAGGAACAACACGCCTTGCGTATCGCCGAAATTGGCGAAGGCGACCAGATCGTGAGCGCCGTTGGAACTTCCCTGGTCAACATCGATCGCCGCCAACTCCATTCCGGCACGGGTGGATTCAAACCGCATCGCCTCCACATACCCGGACGACGTCGAAAGCAACACCTCGTACGAGGCATCTTCCTCGCCCCGGGGGCCCACCGTGTTCTGCCACTTGACGTAGTCGGGGATGCCGTCACCGTTGAGGTCGTATTTCGCCAACGCGGCCTCGATCTCTCCCGGCTTGCCCTGGCTCGGCTCGGGAAGCTTGGCGTTCTCCTGGTCTTGCGGTGTGATCGCGTGACCGAAAATAAGCTTTCGGGCTTTGAATTCGCGGGCAAGGTCCGGATCGCTAGGCGGCAGGCGATCGGTTTTGGTCTCAGTCCGCGGGGCGGCGGGCGCCTGCGTGGTCTTTGGGGACTGCGCGGTCTGTGCGCCAACGTCTCGGCGGCCGACAGCTGGCCCTGCCGTTGTCTCGCCGGCAGGGCCGGGTGGCGTTGCAGCTGGCTTCGGAGCGGAAGGAACTGGCAAAGGCTGTGCAACGGGCACCGGTGGGGGCTGCGTCGGTGGAACCTGCGGCGGCTGGGCGGCGATGGTTGGCTCGGATCGGACCTTCGAAAGCTTGAAAGGCTTCCGGCACTGCGGAACGTTCCCCTTGAAGGCGATGTTGAGGATGTCGACCTGACCGTTCAGCCCGACCATCCGAAAGCCGCGAGGCTGAATGACCCATGTTTCCGGCGCCAAGCGAAGATCGCCCTCGACCGTGAAGGCGCCACGCATGGTGTAGCGACCATTCGGTATCTGGGGATTCTCGGGAACCGCGTGGAAGTCAAGCACGGCCGTCACTTGGCCATTGGGCGTGCCCGTCATCGACAGAGTCGCGCCCATCAAGCCCTGGTCACATATGTAAGTTCCCTCCCAATCGCCTGTCAGCCGGGTGGCATCGGGCTGCTTCATCACGATGGCATTGACCTGGGCACAGGCAGAGACGGCCAGGAGGGCCAGGGTCGCCAAGTTGTGCAACGGTACTAGGCGGGGCGGATTCGAGTGCGCTTGCAACATGGTAGTGGTCCTGTCGAGTGAAAACGTGCGAGCCAACACGAACAGTTGCGCACGGTACCATCGCCGATCAGGCGATAGCAAGCGACAACTCGGTGAGTGTCCTACCTCTCCCCGGGAGGCATCACCTTGCCCTTGCCCACCTCGTGCTCGACCAGCGCGGACGGCTGTTGCTTGCGATTGGGCGGGGAGCTGGCCGAGCGCAAGGGCCGCACCCAGGAAAGCGCGCTACTTGCCCCTGACCGCGGTCAACAGATTGCGAACCCGCGCGGCGTGGGGGTCGTGCGGGCTGCTGGCGATGAAGCGTTCCGCCCGCCGGGTGAATGCGGACGTCTCGCGCGCTTCGGCCAAGGCCTCGATGGCCACCAATTCGGCGTCGGGCGCGAGGACGCCGGCAGGAAAATCCGCGTGAAAGAGGTCGACCAGGCGGATCGCCTGGTCAAGCGCGCCCGCCTGCAGGGCGGCCATGGCTGCGTCGACTGCACGCACCTGCTCGGCAAGCCTCTCTTGCCCGGCCGAGTCGGATTGGCCGCCACTTGCCGCGATACCGGCCGCGGGACTGGCTGTGCGGCGAACGGACTTCGGCTCGTGGCCGGAGCCTCTGCGTGGCGGCGGCGCGGCGGCTGGGTCGGCCTGCGCACCGACCAAATCATCCGGGGTGGCTGCCGGGCGGGGGCTGGTTGCAACGTTCGACGGGTCGGGCGCGGTGGAGGTTGCAAGGGGGACGCGTGACTGACCACGCAACGCAATCGCCGTCGCAGCGCTGCCCGCCACCAGTCCGAGCAGCAGACAGGCTGCCGCTTTTGCGCCGGCCGAGCGCACGATGCTTCCGGCCCCTGCCTGGGCCGGTGGCCGGGCTGGTGGATAGTCCGGTGGCCTGGGGCCCGCGTCGATCTCGCCAGGATTGGGCCGATGGGTGTCGTGGGCGACGGCTCGGCTGGCGTCGCCGATCGATGCGGCCAGTTTGGCCCACGCCGCTTCGACATCGCCTGGCCCGGGATCATGTTGGGCCGACACGACAAGGGCGCGCTCGAAAGACCGATCGTCGTCTGTGCGGTTGCCAAACCTCATCGGGATCCTTGCTCCCTGCGGACGGCGGACTGAACGCGCCTGCAAATGGTCGAAAACATCTCGCGTGCCCGCCGCAGCCGCGAATTGACAGTGCCGGTCGGGATGCCCTCGATCGTGGCGATCTCCGTGATCTGCACTTCCTCGATCTCGTGCAACACGAACACGGTTCGCAACTCGATGGGCAGGCCGCGCAGCACCTCGTCCAAGATACGCCGGGCCTGCGCCTGTTCGACGTGGTCCTGGGGCGAGGGCGCGGCGTCCACCAGCTGGGACAGCGGATCGGCATCGCAAACCGGCGCGCTCGATTCCCGCCGCATGAAGCGCAAGGCGGTTCGCATCGCGACCCCGTAAAGGAACGCACGCTCGCTGCCCGGGGTGATGTCCACAAGACGTCGGGCCGCGACCCAGAACACCTCCTGGGCAGCGTCGTCCAGCTGGGCCGAGGAAACCCCCAGGCGACGCAGCAGTCGCCACACACGCGCGTAGTGCTCGTCGAACAGCCCACGCAAATCCATCCTCGCATCGGCGCGCGGGCTGGCGGGAGGGAAGGGGCGGGGCATGGGGACCGAGTCTAGCTAGAAATGCACCCCGACGCCCAGGGCGCCGACCAGCGACCAGCTTCGTGAATGAAACAGCTCGCTGCCGTCGGCGCGTTCGGCACTGGCCTCGCCCAAGATGTCATGGATGCCGACCTTCGCGGCCACGTGCAGCCAGGACCCGAGGTTGTACTCGGCGACAAGGAGCGGTCCGACGGTTCCATAACCTATCGACTTCGATTGGACGGTGGTGCCATCCGCCGCTGTGGTTTTGAGCCCAATAACACTGACTCCCGATTCGAGACAGCCGAGTAGCACGAGGCCGTGTGTGTTGTAGTGAGGTGAAAGGCAAACGCCGAGCGCGGCCGACTGCGTATCCACGGATGTGCTGAGGTCGCCCGAGCGGCGGTTGCTGCCCGGGGCAGAGACGCCAATGCGCACCCACACGATCGGTCCGACAACCCGTTGCCGACCATCCGGCAAGGTCACGAAGTCGGCCAGGTGAAAGGACAGGTCGAGATTCTGCGCCACCACCTTCGGGATCTGTCCGCCGCTGACACCGTAGAACGCCGTCCACACCAGCTGCGGATCCAGGCGCAGCCGCCCCGCCTCGACGTCGATCACGTCGTGCGAGAGAGCGCTGTGGCCGTTCAGCGTGGGGCGTCGCTCGACCGCGGGGCCCGGGGGGGCGGTCTCCGGCGCGGGCAGAGGGGCCTCTCCCGCGGCGCCGGGTTCCCTCGGTCGCGCGTCGCCACTTCCGCCAAACGCGAGCGCCGTCACGATGGCCAGGGCGTTGCCGACTTCTTCGCAGCTCTTGCCTCGCACCTCGCGAAGGGTGGGCGGCGATGCCGAGTCCCCTGCGGCGTGTGAGCGCAATGCGAGCCTCCCGACGAATCCTGGGTCTTGGCGACGAACGTCGATCGACACCGCCAGGGCCGACGTCTGATCCATGAACCCGCCTCGGCTCTCCACCGCGTGAAGAAAGGTGGCTTCGTCCGGACAGCCGTCGGTCGCGTTGTAGGTAAGCGAGCTGCCTGCCGCGGCGGCTTTCGAACTGGGCGCAAGCAGCAGGGCCAGAACCGCCGCGCTGGCCAGTCGACATCCGAGGTGTTGCGTGATCGCCTTCATGGAGTGGTAATGCCACCCGGCGAACGCCACGATCACGAAAACCGCGGTTGGCGGTAGTCGCCGCGCTGGGCGCTGCCGATGTGCCACCTCGGGTGTTGGGCGCCGTCCGATTGTGGGCGGCGTAGTGGTGAGTTCCTGACGGCACCCCGCTCGCCGCGCACATCGGCCCTGCGTCCCGGCTGCTTTCACCGTTGGTCGCTCGCCGTCGATTGCTGAAATCCGCTCTGGCTCTCCTATTCCTTCACGCAATCCTTGTCTTTGTTCCTGATGTATCCGTCTCATGCTGGTTGCGGTGAGGCTTTGGGTTCCCGTCGTCGACGAGGCGGTGCTGGTCCCGGTATCCGAGCCGGTGCGAGTCTCGCTGCCGCTACGGGTACTGGTCGCGCTGACCGTGCCGTCGGGGGTGCCTCCGTCCTTGCCACCATTCTTGCCACCATCCGAGCCCGAGGGACTCCCGCCAGAGCAAGCCAACCATGTCCATGAAAGCACAAGCCCAAGGAGCACACGACGCGTCGACCGCGGCCCAATTGTCAGGCGGCGCGCGGCTCCTCGTCAACCCATCCCCGAGCACGCAGCTATCCAGCACGCCTCGTTGGCCGTGCGATTGCGCCGCCGCTTGCGCCGCCGTCCTGCGGCGGCGGCAAGAGGGCGCTGAGACCGGCACGAATTCGCCAGCACGAGACGCGAATGTCACCGCCACGGACGACGATGCGTACAGCAGCACGCCCGGGGACCTCGGCACCGTCTGCACGCTAGCAGGGCGTCCGCTAGCACCGTAACAGCGGGTTACCGAAGTTGCGCGGCGGTCTCGCGCCACTCCAACCACTTCACAGCATGGTCTCGTCGGCCGCACGCGCGCGCCGCCAGCGCACCGACAGCAGAGACTCGACGAGCAGGATCAGAATCAGGATCGCCGACAGTGCGTGCCACAGCTCGACCCGGTGTTTGGGGGGCTTGGCGCCGGGGCTCGAGACGGCGATTCGGTCGGGGCGCTTTTCGGGCGCGAGGCGAGCGGGGTCGGATTCGCGCGGGTCGAGGTTGACGGCGAAGTCTTGCGCGGTTTGTGCGACAAAGGATCCGCCAGGGCCGGCGGCTCGCACGCGGTAGAGGCCGATTTGGTCAGTTCCGTCGTAGGCGATGCTGCGCGAGCTGCCGCCTTGTTCGCGCTTGGCGACCCAGACCGAGCCGTCCGGCCGCGTGATTTCCAGGGTCTGCGCATCCCCGGTGAACGTCACCAAGCGCGGCTCGCCCACCAGCAGCGTGGCCGAGCTGTCGTCGTCGGCAGCGCCGACCAAGTGGCGAACCGATTCGCGCAGCAGGGGCAGAAACCCGGCGCGAATCGGAAGGTCGGTCCAATCGCGATCCACGGTGGTGGTCAAGAGCATCACCTTGCCCTTGCCCACCTCGTGCTCGACCAGAGCGGGCGCGCCGCTTTCGTAGCGCAACACCACCGTGCGTGCCGCGGTGTCGCGCACGGGATCAAGCAGCATGTACTTGAAGAACCGCGCCGACACCAAGCCTTCGCCCTGTTCTGGAAAGACAGCCAGCAAGGGACTGCGGCGATCGAGGGGCAGCAGGCGTTCGGCCGGGCGCTCGTCGACGGTTTCGCCCGGGCGTTGGCCAGGCAACGCGGCCGCGGTGCGAACCAGGCCCAAAGGTTGCGGCAGAAGCTTGGCCATGCGCTGGTTCCAAATCGCCGTGTCGACGCGATCGCCGACCGAAACGAACAGGCCGCCGCCACCCTCGACAAAACGCTCAATCGCCGAGGCCAAGGCCTGCGACGGGGCGGCCACGTTCAAGAGCGCAACCACCGTGTAGGCCGACAAGCTGTCGGGCGAAACATCGTCGGCCAGCTTGCTCGTGACCAGGGCGCCGGTTACGCCGTTGCGCAGGGCCGTCTCAAAGAAGAACGCCTCGTCTTCGTTGCGGGTGGTGCGCGGATCGCCGTCCACGGCAAGCACGCGCAAGGTGCGCGCCATCTCGAAGTGCATCTGCCGCCGGTCGTCGAGGGCGAAGGCATCGCCGTCGATTTCAACCACCAGGTTGTGTGCCGTCACGTCGTCGGTCGGCAGGCTGTGCAGGAAACGCTTGCGGGCGTGGCCACCGGGCGGCAGCTCGACAGTGCCTTGCGCAACCGCGCTGCCGTCGACGCGCAAGGTGACCCCGAGCGCCGGGCGTCCCTGTTTCGAGTAGTCGGCAATCTCGGCCGTCACGGCGATGCTGCCGGGGCCTGATTCGGCGGAAGGCTCCACACGCGCCTCAACGATCGCGCGATTGTCCCAAACCGCACCGCCTGCGACGTCGTCGACGATCACCTCAGGCGCATTCTCTGTCGGCAGGCCGGCGCCGTCTTCCCAACCCGTCGCCTGCAGGTCCGTGAATAAATAGATGCGACGATGGGCTTTGTTGCTGCCGGCGAGAATCAGGCTGGCCTGGCGCATGGCCGCGGTGAAGTCCGCCGGTCGCGCCGAGCAGGTGGTGCGCTCGATGGCCTCGACGATGCGCGCGCGGTCGGGCTCGAGCTCGCCGATGCGTGGCACGGAGCCGGCCGAGGTCACCAGGAAGGCCAGCTCGGAATCCGACGGAAACTGGCGCGCAAGCCCCTGCGCGCGGCCCTTGGCGCGAGCAAACAGGGTGCCGACACCCCCTGATCGCTGCATACTGGCTGAATCATCGAGAATCAGCACGGCAGCCTGGGAATCGAAGCTGACGACGGGAAGGTCGGTGGTCTTTTCGGAAAACGGGCGCGCGAAGATGAACGGCAGACTTGCCGCCGCGGCGGTTCGCGCCAGCAAAAGAAGGAGCTCACGCAGACGCCGCCGGGCATGGACTCGACGTTCCGAGCGCAGCAAGAGCTGCATGGCCGCGAAACGAACCGGCACCGCGCGCCGCTTGCCGATGCGATGAATGAGGTACGGCAAGCCGGCAGCGGCAAGACCGAGCAGGAGCGCTGGAGCGAGGAAGCTCATCGCAAAACGACCGCGCTTCGTTCGAGGGTTAGCCTGTAGGCTGCTCGCCCCTCTCCCTTCGGGAGAGGGAACGGGGTGAGGGTGAAGTAACCTCTGAACACAGACGCCGAGCGTGTGCAGGTGTTGCAGCCGCGCGGGCGGCAATGTTCGACACGCAGTCCTGCACCCTCACCCCTGCCCTCTCCCCAAGGGAGAGGGAGATTTGCACACGCTGTTCCGGCGCAAAGTCTGGTCATCTACCGCCTCACCGAGGTTTGCCGGTCGGCGAGGAATGCGCGCAGAATATCGGCGGGCGGCATGTCGGTGCTGACGAACCGATACTCGACCTGCGCCTCCAGGCACGCCGCGCGCCAGCGCTGGCGGAAGGCTTCCGATTCCTCGGCAAAGGCCTGCACCAGGTCGCGCGCCTCGGCGAGCAGCGTGCGGCTGTCGCCTGGCTCCATCCCTTCGAAATGCACGAGCTCTTCGAAGGGCAAGCTCACTTCGTCTGGATCCAGGACGTGAAAGAGCACGACGTCGTGGCCACGCGCTCGCAGGTGGCGCAGACGCTCGCCCAGAAGGCCTTTGCCCCCAGCCGCTGGCTCGCTGTCGAGCAGATCGGAAAACACCACGACCAGGCTGCGTTTGTCGCACACCTCCCCGACCGCATCAAAGGCACGCGTCGGATCCGTATCGCCCGAGGCGCGCAAGCCTTCCAGCGCCAGCAGAACTTCGCGGATCTGTCCGGGCCGCGTCGACGGCGGCAAGAAGGCGCGGGCCTCGGTGTCGAAGGCCAACATCCCCGCGGCGTCGCGCTGCTGGCCAACCAGATACGCCAAGGCAGCGCCGAGGTACGTGGTGTACTCGAGCTTGCTCACCGAGGTACGTCGGTATGCCATCGAACCCGAGCTGTCGAAAATGAGCAAGAGCCGCATTTCGGTCTCGTCTTCGAAGCGCTTGACCGTGTAGCGGTCGGTACGCGCGACGGCCTTCCAGTCGATGCGGCGTACGTCGTCGCCCGGGGCGTATTCCTTGTGCTCGGTGAACTCCAGCGAGGCGCCGGGGTGCAGGTTGCGGTGCATCCCCGAAAGTGCGCCTTCGACGATGGTGCGGGCGCGCACCGCCAGCGAGGCAAGCTTCGCCAATTCCACCGGCGAGAGCAGGCCGAGGTGGGAAGCCGAAGCGTCGGGCGAGTTTCCGTTCACGGCCGTGGCTGCGTCGGGACCGACTCGACGACCGCCGCGACAAGGTCGCGCGCTCTGACGCCATCGGCCTCGGCGTGGAAGTTGCGGACGATGCGATGGACCAGCACCGGCGCGGCAAGGTGGCCGATGTCGTCGATGGAAACCGCGAAACGACCGGCGAGAGCGGCGCGCGCTCTGGCGGCCTGGACCAAGTGCTGCGAGGCACGCGGACCGGCACCCCACGACACATACTTGCGCACCATCGCGGAAGCGTCCGGTGCCGGCCGGGTGGCGCGGCAGATTTCCACCGCATACGCCAGCACGTGCTCTGCCACGGGAACGCGTACGATCAAGTCTTGCAACTCGACGATGCGCGCAGGATTCAAGATCTTCTGCAGCGCCGGGCCGCGCGGCCCCGACGTCTGCGCAGCGATGCGAATCTCCTCGGCGGCGCTGGGGTAGCCGACGTCGATCTGGAACATGAAGCGGTCGAGCTGNNCTGCGCCTCGGGCAAGGGATAGGTCCCCTCCTGCTCGATTGGGTTTTGTGTCGCAAAAACCAGGAATGGCAGCGGCAGCGGATACGTGTTACCGCCGGCGGAAACTCGGTATTCCTGCATCGACTGCAAGAGTGCCGCCTGCGTCTTTGGCGGGGTGCGGTTGATCTCGTCGGCGAG
>PMLH01000221.1:734-7294 GCA_003159055.1 Myxococcales bacterium | reverse complement strand
GAGGACGACGGCACGGTCCACATCGCGTCGCCCGACGGAATTCTGGCTCAAAAAGCCATCGACATCATCAAGGGCCTGACGGCCGAGGCCGAGGTGGGCGAGTTCTACATGGGCCTGGTCAAGCGCTTGGCCGAGTTCGGCGCCTTCGTGGAAATCCTGCCCGGCACCGACGGCTTGGTCCACATCAGCGAGCTCGACGAGAAGCGCGTTCGACAGACGAGCGACATCTGCAAGGAGGGCGACGAGATGCTGGTCAAGGTGATCGGCGTCGACCGCGCGACAGGCAAGATTCGTCTGTCACGCCGAGAGGCGCTCGGGCAGACGCCGGAAGTGGTTCACAATTTTCGGACCTCGTCGTCGTAATGGGAACCCTGGGAGGGTTCCCAAACCCTCCCGCGCTATGGCTTCGGCCGGCAAAGCCGGCCTTCGCCAACGCGAGTGTAATGGGAACCCTGGGCTAGGTCTTTACGCCTAGCCAGCGGTGGCGCAGACGCCGCTGGGCTTGCCCGGCGTCCTTGTCGACGGTGAACGTCCAGCGGCGCTCGGGATTGCGCACCATACGGAATCGTGCGCTTCGTAACTGATCCTTTCGAAAAAAACTGACCGCGACTTGTTGGCCGGGGCCAGCGTCGGCCAGACGTTTCGCGACGGTAGCGGCATTGACGCGACTGCCGTCTACCGCGACCAGCTCATCGCCGAACGTGATTCCGGCGCGCCATGCCGGCGAGTCCGGCACGACGTTCTTCACCACCGCGGCGTCGTCGTTGCCGTTGCCGAAGACCAAGCCGCTCCAGCCGAGAAGCCGCGCCGCTTTGGTCGCGTCGTGGCGCTCGTGCTGGGCATGAGCGACCGCTGAGATAGCAATGCCGACTTTTTTCAGCAGCGCTGGAACCGGCAGCTCGGCAGTGCCATCGACGAAACGACGGAAGTAGCTGCCGAGCGAGCGCCCGGCGAGCGCCTCGGCCTCGGTGCGAATGGCTGCGGCGTCGATGCCGCGGTTGCGGACGCCGTGGCGTAGCCATAGGCGGCGAAAGAGATCCGGGAGGCCGCGCTTGCCGTCGCTCGACAAGCGGAGTTGCAAGTCGAGGACCAGTCCGGCCCAGCGTCCCTTGTCGTAGTAGCTCACCATTCGGTTGGTGTGGTTTTCGGCGGGCTTGTACTGCTTGATCCATGTTTCGTAGGAAAGCTGCGACAGCGGACTGACGTTGCGGCCTGGGCGCGTGATGTAGCGGCCCCAATCCTCGGCCAGATCTTTCAGGTGGCGATCGACGGACAGCAAGCCGGCGCGCAGCAGGACCAGTCCCTGCGCGTATTCCGTGAAGCCTTCGTGAAACCAAAGCAGGTCGGTGTAGTTCTCTTTGCTGTAGTCGAACGGACCCAGCACGCGGTCGTGGATGCGCTTGACGTTCCATGCGTGGAAGAACTCGTGCGCGGCCAGCTCGGCAAAGCTTTGGTAGCCCTTTTCGTCCTCGAAGGAGAACCCGCTGATGTCCAGGGTGGTGGAGCATGCGTGTTCGAGGCCGCCGCCGCGGCTTGCGAGAGCGTGGATGATGAAAAGGTAGCGCCGGAAGGGGAAGCCGCCGAACATCGCGCCCGTGTTTTGGGTGATGGCGCGCAACATGGAAACCATGCGCCTCCGATCGAGGTTGGTTCGGCCCTGCAGGGCCACGTCGAAGCGGGTTCCGCCAACGCGAAAGTCCAAGCGCTCGTGCGTGCCGACCTCGACCGGGGAATCGACCAGCTCGTCGTAGTCGCTGGCGCGGAAGGCGTGTGCTCGGCCGAGCAGCGAGGGCAGGGCCGTGCTCACCGCCCAGCCGCGCGCCGGTTCGATCCGCAAGACGCACGGGCGGGCGGTTTCCCCTTCGACCAGAAAGAAAAGGCTGGTTCCATTCAAGAAGGCGCGGCTGTCGTCGAGAAACGAGGTCCGTACGCTGATCTCGAAGGCGAAGACGCGGTAGCGAAGCGTGACGGCGCGGCCGTCGGTCTTGATTCTCCAGCGCGACTTGTCGATGCGCTGGCAGTCGACCTTTGGCCGCCCGCCAGGATGTTTGATGTCGAGCTCATAGATGTGGCGGGAAAAGTCGCGCACCAGATAGCTGCCTGGCGCCCACACCGGAAAGACCAGGTCGATGCTCTGCCGCTCTGGCAGCGCTGGAATTTCCATCGTGATGTGAAACTCGTGCGACTGCGGTTCGGGCATCGCGACGTGGTAGCGGATGGGCTGCACAGGCATGGTTTTCGGTCCTCTGATTTCAGGTGAACGGTGGGTGTCTGCTAGCCCACCACTTGGGGTGGCGGCGTGGCGTCGGACTTGGGGTGCTCATGCGACGGCGATTCCGACGGTAGCGGCAGGAATACACGAAACACGGCGCCGCCGCCGGGCTGGTCGCCGACCTCCATCCATCCGTCGTGATCCTTCACGATTCCGTGGCTCACCGGCAGGCCGAGACCGGTTCCTTGTCCGACCTCTTTGGTCGTGAAGAAGGCGTCGAAGATGCGGGCGCGATCGGCTTCGGGAACGCCCGGACCGGTATCGCCAATCGCGAGCATCAGATAGGGCGAAGGCAGTGCGAGATCCAGCCCTTCCTTGCGGCGGATCACGTATTCCAGGTTGATGCCCAGCTTGCCACCGCCCGGCATGGCATGAATCGCATTCATGATCAGGTTCAGGCAGACCTGCTGGATCTCGTCGGCGTTGCCGGGCACCGGCCGCAATTCGGGTTCGCTGCGCAGGTCGACCTCGATCGCGCGCTGTTTGAGCTGTTCCTCGACGAATTCCAAGGTGTCGCGCACGGTCTTAAGCACGTCGATCTCGCCTCCGGTGGGGCGGCTCTTGCGTGCGGAATCCAGGACTTGGCGAATGATCTTGGTGATGCGGTCGACTTGGGTCGAGATGATCTCGGCGTTCTTCTGCACGTCGGCGGGTTCGGTCGCCTTTCGGGCCAGCGTGCGGGCGCGGCCGCCGATCACGTTCAGCGGCGTTCCCACCTCGTGCGCGATCTCGGCCGCCATCTGGCCGATGGTGGCCAGCTTCTCCGCCCGTCGCAGATGCGCCTCGGTCGCCACGCGCGCGGCGGTGGCCCGCGCTTCCTTTTCGCGGGCCTCGCGCAGGTAGTTCGTCATGTCGTTGAAGCGCCCGGCGAGGCTGCCGATCTCGTCGTCGCGCTCGGGCAGAACCGCGCGCGAGAGATCGCCCTTGGAAACTCCATCGATGGCCTCGACCAAACGGCGAAGCGGAATCGCCACCCGCCGCATGAGCATGACGTAGATCGCGATGGCGAAGGTCGCGATGAAGACCAAGAGCAAAGGACCCATACGCTGCACCGAATGCAGGACCTCCTTGCCGATGAATCCGCCGTCGCGAACCAGCCCCAAAAAGGCGACCACCTGTCGTAACGGTTCGCCCGGACGCATGTTGTGAAGAGGAATCGCCATGGCGTAGAACGGTGGAATCCCCTTCAAATCGAAAAGGCGCCCCACCGGCGAATCGAGCTTGGTGGATTCGTCGACCAGCCCGGCCCAGGAGTTGTTGGGCCGCTGCCCTCCCCAGGCCACGGCTTCCATGCGGAAGGGACCGCCTTTGCTCGCCATCGCGGCCACGCGCGCCTTCATGGCCTCGCCGGCTTTTTCGGGCGCAAGCGGTTCCATGCCCGCGATGATAGCGTCGGCCATGGTGTGCGCTTCGCGATCCATGTCGCGCAGCTGGTCCGTGCGCAGCACGAAAAGCACCGCCCCGACGGCGGTCACCAGCACCGCCGCCATGAGCAGCGTTGAAATGGTGGCAACACGCGGTCCGAGCTTCATTGTACGTGTCGATTATAGTACGGTCGGCTAGTCACCAAGGAGGTGTCCAAATGCGTCGAATCTCAGTTTGTTCCAGCATGGTCGCTTTGGCAGGAATTCTCATCGCTGCTTCAGCTCAAGCGCAGACCCCAGCCCCGGAAACGGCGGCGCCGCCCCCGACCATGGCAACCGCCAGTTTCACCAGCGCCAGCTCGAATCGAGGCCGTGGAATCGGCATCGGCGCCGTCACCATGCTCAACGGAACCAGCGGCGCCATGGTCACGTGGGGCAGCCCCGGCGGGGGATTCCACGTCGATGGCTTGGCCGGGCTCCGTCGCTACTCGGTGACGACGGGGGGGGGCGCGGGGGCGGTCACCGCATCGACGACCAGCTTCACCGTGGGTGGGCGTGGCTGGTATCACCTTCACGCGGCTTCCTTTGCCGACTTCTCTCTGGGTGGCGGTGTCGGCATGGTTCGCTGGGTGAGCGAGCCTGGGACCCGCACATCGGATGCCCACTGGGATGTCTCGCTTGAGCTCGGCGGCGAGATTCGCGCTTTCATCGTGCCCAACGTTGCTCTGCTGGCGGACTTGGGCCTGGGGATCACGTTCGGGTCGAACGACGACTTTCTTGTCGGGGGGCAGTCGGTCACCGGTTCAGGCTCGCCGCAGGGCGGACCGAATTTCGTGACTGGCACCCTGGGCATCGCCTATTTCTTCGAGTAGATCTCCTGCTTCGCAATGAAGCACGAGCGTAGCGCTGAAGAACCGAATTTCGTAGTCGTCCGAGGCGCGCGCGAGCACAACCTGCACATCGACGAGCTGGCGATCCCCAAGCGCCAGCTCGTCGTGTTTACCGGCGTTTCCGGCTCGGGAAAGTCGTCGCTCGCCTTTGACACCCTGTACGCCGAGGGCCAACGGCGCTACGTCGAGTCCTTGTCGTCGTACGCGCGCCAGTTCCTTGGGCAGATGGAAAAGCCCAAGTACGACCAGANNGATCTACGACTACCTGCGCGTCCTGTACGCCCGCGCCGGCGAGCAGCGCTGCCACTTGTGCGGCGGTGAGGTCGCGGCGCGCTCGGCGGGGGAAATCGTGGCCGAGCTATTAACCTTGCCTCCCAAGTCCAAGGTGATTCTCCTTGCACCCAAGGCCGACAACCGCAAGGGCGAATTCCGCGAGGTTTTCGAGGAGGCGCGCAAGGCCGGCTTCGTGCGCGTGCGCATCGACGGGGTGCTCCGGCGTTTGGACGAGGTCACGGCGCTCGACAAGAAGAAGAAGCACACGGTGCAGATCGTGGTCGACCGCCTAAGCCTCGAATCGGCCGATCGAACGCGCCTGGCCGACTCCATCGAGACCGCGCTGCGCGCGGGCGGCGGAACCTTGCTGGTCGCCGTGGAAGGCGAGGAACGGGAGCGCGCCTACAGCGAAGAGCGTGCCTGCCCGGA
Source organism: Myxococcales bacterium (assembly GCA_003159055.1). The sequence goes on along the minus strand of PMLH01000221.1, from coordinate 2,066 downwards.
GTGTGGGGTCGGCTTGCCCGAGCTGTCGCCGCAGTCATTTTCTTTCAACAGCCCGCTTGGGATGTGCGTGGATTGCAACGGCCTCGGCTCGAATCTGGAGATCGACCCGGATTTGGTGGTGCCGAACTCCGAGCTTTCCATCTCCGAGGGTGCCATCGAGCCTTGGGGCGAGCGCTTCGCACGGGAGGAGGGCTGGACCACGCGCATCGCCGCCGCCTTGGAACGCGACATGGGCATCCCGCTGAAGAAGCCGTGGAAGCTGCTCACGCCGCGCCAGCGCGAAATCGTGCTCTACGGCACGGGCGAAAAGAGGGTCCAGGTCAGCTGGGCAGGGCGCCACGGCGGCGGTTCGTGGGCGATGCGCTTCGAGGGTGTGGCCAACAACATCAAGCGCCGCTGGCACGACACGCATTCCGAGATGATGCGGCAGTGGCTCGCCAAATACTTCCGCGAACAGCTGTGTCGGGCCTGCAAAGGCAAGCGCCTGCGTCCCGAGTCTCGCGCCGTCTTCCTGGCGGGCAAGAGCATCGTCGACGTGACGGCCCTGACGGTGGGGGAGGCGGAAAAACAGTTCGCAGAGCTGCCGCTGGTCGGCGCCCGCGCACAAATCGCTGCCGAAATCTTGAAGGAGGTGCGCACGCGCCTCGGCTTTTTGCTGAACGTCGGCCTCGACTACCTGACCCTCGATCGCGTTGCCTCGTCGCTGTCGGGCGGCGAAGCCCAGCGCATTCGGCTGGCTTCGCAACTTGGCTCCGAGCTGTCGGGCGTGATGTACGTGCTCGACGAACCGTCCATCGGGCTGCATCAGCGCGACAACCTGCGCCTGATTGCGACGCTGCGCCGCCTGCGCGACCTTGGCAACAGCGTGATTGTCGTCGAGCACGACGCCGAAACCATCGACTCGGCCGACCACGTGGTCGACTTCGGGCCGGGGGCAGGTCGCCGGGGCGGTCACGTCGTCGCCGCCGGCACGCCCGAGGAGATCCGGGCGAACCCGCGGTCGCTCACCGGGCGCTACATGGCTGGGTCGACGCGCATCGAAATTCCCAGCACGCGTCGCGCGCCGAAGGGCTTTCTGACCGTCCGTGGAGCACGCGAGCACAACCTGCGCGACATCGACGTCGCGTTCCCGCTCGGCGTGCTGCTCGCCATCACCGGCGTGTCGGGGGCGGGCAAATCGTCGCTGATCAACGGCATCTTGCACCCGGCGCTACGACGTAGGCTGTATGGCGGTTTGGAGCAGGTTGGCCAATTCAGCAAGCTGGAAGGCATCGACCAAATCGACAAGGTGGTCGACATCGACCAGAAGCCGATCGGCCGCACGCCGCGTTC
>PMLH01000221.1:0-721 GCA_003159055.1 Myxococcales bacterium | reverse complement strand
AAGGGCGGGCGCTGCGAGGCCTGCGAGGGCGACGGCGTGAAGACGGTCGAGATGCATTTCCTGGCGGACGTGCACGTGACGTGCGAGGTGTGCCGCGGTCGGCGCTACAACGAAGCGACCTTGCGGGTGAAATGGAAAGGCCTCGATATCGCACAGATGCTGGAAACCAGCGTGAGCGACGCGCTCTCGCTGTTCGAGCATCACCGCCAGCTTTCGCACATCCTGCGCACCCTCGACGACGTGGGCCTGGGCTACATCGCCCTCGGGCAATCGGCGACCACGCTATCGGGCGGCGAGGCCCAGCGGGTGAAGCTCTCGCGCGAGCTCGCCAAGCGCGACACCGGCCGGACCCTGTACCTTCTCGACGAGCCGACCACGGGCTTGCACTTCGACGACGTTCGGCGTTTGCTGGCTGTGCTCGACCGCCTGGTGGCCGCGGGCAACACCGTGCTGGTCATNNCATCGACCTCGGCCCCGAGGGTGGGGCCGCCGGGGGCATGGTCATCGCGGCGGGCACGCCGGAGGAAGTCGCCAAAGTTTCGGCGTCGTATACGGGGCAGTTCCTGGGGAAGATGCTGCGGTCGCCGAAGCGGCGGGCGGCGGGCGGAGGGTAACCGGAACCGGAGCCGGCTCCGGCCACGGAACCGGAGCCGGCTCCGGCAAGATCTCGGCGCCCAATTGCGCAAGCTGGTCGGGCAGGGCGACCAGGTGCTCGATCGCC
>PMLH01000612.1 GCA_003159055.1 Myxococcales bacterium | reverse complement strand
CTGGCCGAGCGCTACGAGGCGCAAGGCCGCTGGGGCGATCTGGCCGGCGTGCTGACCCGTCAGGCGCAGGCTGTCGCCGATGTCTCGCACAAGGTTGCGCTCTACCATCGCATCGCGAAGCTATGGCTGGAGAAGTTCGGCAACCATCACAACGCCATCGGTGCGCTCGAGCGGATCCTCGAAGTCGATGCGAAGGACGCACAGGCGCGAGCCACGTTGCGCGACATCTACACGCGAGGTCGGTCGTGGCGAGCGCTGCTCGACCTCCTTCGTCGTGAGTTGGCGTTCCTCGACCATGAAGCGCGGCGCAGCCACCTGGCCGAGATGGCGGCTTTGGCCGCCGAGCGTCTGGCGGACTTGCGCCAAGCGATCGGCTTGTGGAACGAGGTGCTTGAGCTCTCGCCCGGCGACCGCGCTGCGGTGACGGCGCTTGCGGGACTTTACGAACGTGAGAAGCGCTGGCCCGCGCTGGCCGAAATCTTGGGACGTTTGGCCGAGTCGGCAGGCGGAGAAGGTAGCACCGACGGTTGCGCTCTGCTGGAACGGCGGGGTCTGATTTTGCTGGAGAAGCTCGGGGCAGGGCAGGCGGCCTTGGAGACCTTGCGGCGAGTGAGCACAGCACAGCCGGAGAACCCGCGCGTGCTGCGCGCCTTGCGCGAAGCCTACTCGCAGACCGGCGACATCGATGCGCTCGAGTCGCTGTATTCGATGCGCCACGCTTGGGACGATCTGTGTGACGTTCTCTCGGGCTTGGCGGAACGCACGGCGGACATGCGCCTGCGCACGCGAGCGTTCGAACGCATCGCCGACATCGCGAAGAATCGCCTCAATCAGACGGAACGCGTGATCAAGGCGTACGAGGGGATTCTGGCCACCGATTCGCAAAACCGCACAGTTGCCAGAGCCGCCGCCGAGCTGTACGAGAAGGCCGAGCGCTGGGGCCGACTGATTGCGACCTATGAGATCCTACTGGGGCCGGAATCGTCGCCGGCGCTGTCGCCCGAGGAGAGCCTGGGCATTCTCGAACAGGCGCGCAACGTGTGCGAAACCAAGCTCCAGGCGAAGGCCCTGGCTTTCAAGTGGGCCGCGCGTGCCTACCGGATCGCCGCAGCCGACGCCAAGGTTCGTGCGGATTTGGAACGGCTGGCGGGTGAGGCCGAGGAATGGGACATGCTGNNGGCCGAGGTGCCCGGCGATCCCGACGCCGAGCTGGCTCTCATCAAGCTGTTCACGGAGAAGGAACGTTGGCCCGAGTTGGTTTCTCTGCAACAGTCGCGGCAGAAGCGGATGAGCGATCCCTCGCTGCGGGCCGAATGTCTCTTGCGCATTGCCCGCATTCAGGAGGAGAAGCTCGGCGATCGCAAGGCGGCCACGCGCAGTCTGCAGGAAGCTGTCGAGGCCGAGCCGGAGAACCTGCGTGCGTTGCGCGAGTTGGCGCGGCTCTTGGAGGAGCAATCGGACTTCCGCAGCTTGGTCCTCGTGTTGTCGCGGCAAGCAGCGCTCAGTGAAGACAGTGACCGCGCGCTGGCGCTGCTTCGGCTGGGCAAGATCTACGAGCGCCAGCTTGGCCAGTACGNNCGCGGCCGGCGCGGTCGAGGGGCTGGAACGCATGCTTGCGGCCAACGCCATTCGCACCCAGGACATCTCGGCCGTTGCGACCCGGCTGGCTCCGTACTACGAGCTCACAGAGAACTACGTCAAATGGGCAAGTGCGCTGGAATCGTTGGTGGGCGTGGCCAAGAATACGGCGGAGCGGAAGGCGAATCTCGAAATGCTGGCGGATCTGTACGCCGGGCCGCTCGGCGACACCCTGGCGGCCTACGGCGCTGTTCAGCGCATCTTCGAGCTGGACCCAGGAAACCATGCGATCCGCGAGCGTCTGGTCCAATTGGCCGAGCTGGTCGGAAAGCTCCCGGAGATCGCGGAGAGTGCTCGCCGAGTCCTCGCGAGCACGGGCGAAAGTACGCTTTGCCTCGAGCTTCTGATGTTGATTGCCGACGTCGAAGAGCGGCAACCGCAGCGCCTGAGCGATGCCGAAAGTGCCTTGCGGCAGGTGCTGGAGATCGATCCGCTGCACGGCGGCGCCTACAAGACGCTGTGCCGGATCTGCAAGGATTCGGAACGGTGGGCAGCTTTGCGCGACCTCATCGCCATGCGCGAGCAGCACATCCCCGACCTTAAGCAGCGCATCGAATTGCTCTGGCAGGTTCTCGAAATCGACGAAGGACTGCTTTACGACCGGGCGCACGCCACCGCGACCTTGCGTCGGATCATCGAGCTCGATCCGAACGACCTTAAGGCCTACCGAATTCTTGAGCGGCACTACACCGACGACGAGAAGTGGCGCGATCTCGACAACCTTCTGCAGACGGAAATGTCGCTGGTCCAGCGTGGCGACGTCGCGGACCTGAAGGCCCGAAGGGCCGAGCTGGCTTTGGTTCGCTTCGACGACGCGCCGGCCGCGCTCGACTTTGTCACCGAAGTGCTGGACCTGTCACCGACCCACACGCAGGCCATCCCGCTTCTGGAACTGTCGCTCAAGGTGCCGGCGGTGCGCCACCGTGCCGCGGAAATGCTCGACGAGCTGTACGCCACCAGCGGCAACTGGGGGCGTCTGGCGGAGATTTTGGATGTCGAGAAGGAGGTTGTCGAGGGCCCCGCGGCGACTGCGCTGCTGATGCGCAAGGCCGAGCTGCAGGAAAGCAAGCTGGAGGCCGCCGCTCAGGCCCTGGACACTTGGCGTGCGGTGCTTGATCTCGATGCGCACGCCGAACGCGCACTCTCGGAAGCCGAGCGACTGGGCGGGAAGCTCGGCCGCCACAGCGACCTGATCGCGTTGTACCAAAGTCTAGCCGACAAGCGCGATCCGTCGGATGTGGCCGGTGTCGCGGATCTCCTGTCGCGTGCGGCTCGCCTGTGCAAGGCGCACGTGCCCGACCGCACGGTCGCGATTGCGGCGTGGCGGCGCGTTCTCGATCTCGATCCAAGCAATGCACGGACCGGCGCGCCAGCGGCGGAAGCCCTTGAGCTTCTCTACGCCGAGGCGGGCAACATTCCGGGGTTGGTGCATGTGCTGCGCACCAAAGCCGACTGGTCGGAAAGTCCGGCGGAACGCGGCCAGCTGCTCCTGCGGGTCGGCGATCTGCAAGAGACCCATCTTGGCGAGGTCGCGCAGGCCATCGAAACCTACCGAGGCTTGCTCGACGGTGATTCCGACGCCGCCAACAAGGCCTTCAATAACCTGGATCGCATTTTCCAGAAGACCAACCAGGCGCGTGATCGGGTCGAGTTGCTCAAGCGGCGAGTCGACCAGATCGATGTCGGCGCACGTCGCAGCCTGCGATTCCTCATCGCCACCATTCTCGAAAAGGAGCTTTCCGATCTCGACGAAGCAGTGGCCACGATTCGACCGATTCTCGATGATTTGCCCGAGGACCGCGAGGCGCTGACCACGCTTGCGCGCCTGTACCAAGTGCAGGGCGTGGCGGTCGACCATCTGGAAATCCTTGAGCGCCTGTGCCAACTCGCCGGCAGCGATGCGGAGCGCGTTGATCTTTTGCGCCAGATTGCAGGCCTTCTTCAGGGGCCCTTGGCCAGGCAGGCCGAGGCTCTCGACAAGTGGCGAGAGATCCTGCGCCTGGCTCCGAAGGATCCCCCGGCCATGGCCGAGATGGAACGCCTGCTGTCGAGCGACGACGTGAGCTTACGCTTCGCCGCCGCCGAAACGCTGGAACCGATCTACGCCAAAGCCGGCGACTACGCCCGCCTGGCCGGCATTTTGCGCATCTTCATCGCGCTTGCTGAAGACGGCCACAACCGGGCGAACTACCGCGCTCGCTTGGCTGGAATCGAGGAGAACCAGCTCGGCGACAAGAAGGCGGCGTTCAAGACCTGGTCCGAAACCATCAAGGACGCCACAGGGGATCCGGAATTGGACCGACTGCTCGACGCCTACGAGCGTCTCGCGGCGGCACTTGGACAGGATACCATTCTCGACATCATCGATCTGTATCGCGCGGTCGAGCCGGATATTTTGGCCGAGACCACGCGCATGCGTGTGCAGCAGACTGTCGCCCAGTACGCCATCAAGCTGGGGGATCTGCCTCTCGCCACCGAATACTACAACCGCATCGTCGAACGTCGTCCCGACGACGACAGCGCCTTGGCAGCGCTGGAAGCGATCTATGAGGAACGGCGCGAACATGAGCAGCTCTACGAGGTGATTCTGCGCCGGGCGGACCTTGCGCAGAATCCAAAGGGCGAGCTGGCATTGCGTCGGCGTGGTGCACTGTTGGCCGCGAAGCTTGGGCGCAACGAGGACGCCATCGCCGCTTGGGAGCGCGTGTGGTCGATGAACAGCCACAACGCCGAGGCGGTGGATGCTCTCGACGCGCTCTACAGCGAGCTTGGGCGCTGGGACGACCTCACCAACCTGCTCGAACGTCGTCTGGAGTACGGCGTTTCTGCCGGCGTGGCCATCGATTTGCGTTTCCGCTTGGCGGAAATCCAACGCGTGCAGCTGGCCAATCGAAACCGCGCGCTCGAGTATCTGTCCACCGTCTTGGCCGGGCAGCCCGACCACGCGCCGGCGATCCAGATCCTGCAGGACATGCTGTCGGATCCGGAAGTCTGCGTCGAGGCCGCCAACCTGCTCGAACCGGTGTACATCCGGCGCAACGCCTGGAAGGACCTGGTCGCCATCGACAGCCTGCGGCTCAAGTTCAGCGAGGATCCGGCGCTACGCCTGGCTTGGACGCAACGGATTGCCCAGGTCTACGAAGAGCAGATCGAAGATCTCGACGAGGCTTTCGACTGGTACGGCCGCGTTTTCCAGGAGCGACCGACCGACGTCGCCGCACAAGAACAGCTGTTGCGGCTGGCGCCCAAGCAGAATCGTTGGCGCGATCTCGGGCGCTTGCTCGACGAGTATCTCGACAATGAGCTTGCCAACTCCGACGAGGTTCTGGCCCTGGTGCGCATGGCGATCCGGGTGTACGACCAGGAGCTGGGCGACCGCGATTCTGCGCGACGGCACTATCGTCGTTACGTCAATTCTCAGCCGGGCGACCGATCCGCCAGCCAGATTTTCGAAGAGGCGCTCGAACGTTGGGAGACCTGGGGCGAGCTGCGCGATCTGATCGACGACCAGATTCGCCTGGTCGAGTCGGCCAAAGAAAGGGTTGCGCTGCTCCATCGTAGCGCAGCCTTGAGCGATGCAAAGCTCAGCGAGCCGTCCGCCGCGATCGATTCGTTGCGCGCGATTCTGGAGATCGAACCCGACGACCGACAAGCCGCCCTCGATCTCGACGGCCTGCTTACGCGCGAAGGCCGATGGGAAGATTTGCGCGATCACCTGGGGTGGATGCTTGCACGGACCGAGGATCCTCATGCGAAGGACACGCTCACCTTGGAGCTTGCCAAGGTCGAGGCGGAGCACCTGGCCAGCGCTTCGACGGCGGTGGACCACTATGGCGAAGTGCTCGCGCGATCGCCGGCGAATGCCGAAGCCATCGCCGCCCTGGAAGGCTTGCTGGGCGACAGCGAGCTGCGGGCACGCGTGGCCGAGCTCCTGGAACCAGCCTTCCGAACCGTGCGAGATTTGGCCAAGCTTGCGAGCACGTTGGAAGTTCGCCTGGAAACTCTCGACGATCCCACTCGGCGGGTGGCGGCTTTGCGCGAAATCGCGACCATCCATGTCCACCTCGGGCGGCCGGAAGAGGCCCTGGCGGCGCGAGGCAAGGCGTGGCTGGAAGACGTCACCAGCGCCGAGACCCTGGTCGAGCTCGAATCCCTGGCGGCTTCGCAGAATGAATTCGAGCAGCTGGTTGGAATCCTCCAGCAAGGCATCGAGCTGACCATGGATCCGGACCTGCGCGGAGACTTGTGCGCCTTCAAGGCCAACATCCTCGACGCGCGCTTGGCAGCCCCCGAGCGTGCCATTGCCGCCTGGCGCGAGGCGCTTGTGGCTCGACCCGACCATCAGGACGCATTCGTTGCGCTCGAGCGTCTGCTTGGGGATGCCAACCGCACCGTCGAGCTGTGCGAGGCGCTGGAGAAACACGCCGAAGTGGTGGTGGAGGCCGACCGTCGCGAAACGCTTATCAAGCGCGTCGCTGCGCTCTATGAATCACCGCTTGGAGACCTTGGCAAAGCGATCGGGGCCTGGCGTTCGGTCCTGGACATGGACCAGGAGAATGAGGAAGCCCTGGACGCCCTGTCGCGCCTGTACGCCGCGACGGGGGACTGGCAGAATCTGGTCGAGACGATCGGCCACAAGATCGACGGCTGCAAGGATGCGGAGATGCTACGTGCCTTGCGGTTCCAGGCCGCCGAGCTGTACGACGAAAAGCTCGGTCAGCTTTCCGATGCAGCCGAACAACTGCGCCGCATCCTGGAAAGCCGCCCCGGCGATATCGACGCGCTCGACATGCTCGCCGGCGTTCACCTGCGAGAAAAGCAGTACGGCGAGCTGGTCGAGGTTCTCGATCGCCGGATCCGGGTCACCACGGCGCCGGCCGAGCGGGACGTACTGGCCCACCAGGCTGCGCACATCACGGAGCACGAAATTCTCGACTTGCCCGACGCGATCGCTCGCTACCGCGCGATCCTCGACAGAACCCCGGCCCACGCCGAGTCGCGGGCGGCGCTGTGGGCACTGTCTCGCGGTGAGGACAACCGTCTGCTCGCCATCGAAGCGCTCGAACCGCTGCTTCGTCTCGGTCAGGAATGGAAGCCACTCTGCGAGTTGCTCGAGTTGCGTCTGCTCGCCGTCGACATTCCAGCCGAGCGGATGGAAATCCTGGCGGACATCGCCCAAGTGCAAGAGGCCGCGCTGGCGGACCCGAGCGCAGCATTCGCGATGTGGTCGCGCGCCCTGGCCGAGGATGCCTCGTCGGAGGAGGCCAAGAGCGCGCTGGAACGGTTGGCCGACAGCACCAGGAGCCACGAGAAGCTGGCCGAGGTGTACGAGGAAAGGCTGAAGGCCTCGTACGACAGCGAGCAGCAGCGGTGGTACGGCAGCCGCCTGGCGGAAATCTACGAGCGCATCCTCGGCAAGCCCGAGCGGGCGGTCGAGCTGTGGCGCGAGATTGAGACCCTTCCGGGATCGGAAAGCCTGGCTCTGGCGAGGCAGGAAGCTCTCCTGCGTGCGCTGAACCGGAGCCAAGACTTGGCTGACGTGCTCGCGCGTGAGGCCGAGGTTGCGACTGATCCGATCGTCCGGGCCGCCTACTGGGCGGCGCTTGGTGAGCTGCGTTTGGGCGCCTTGGCGGACCGCGATGGCGCGATTGCGGCGTTCCACTCGGCGCTCGACAGCGAGCCCAGGCAGGACCGTGCACTGACCGCGCTTCGGACCATGGCACTTGGTCAGGATCCGCCGGTAGATGCTCTGGACATCCTGCAACCGCTCGCGGAAGAGGGGAACGACTTCGCCGAGCTGGTCTCGCTCTTGGAGGCGCGGCTGACCATCGTCGACGACGATACGGACAAAGCCGGGCTTCTGCGCAGGATCGCGGACGTCTACGAGAACAAGCTCAAGGACCCGTCGCGTGCCTTGGAAATGCTGGGACGAGCGCTGGTTGCCGAGCCTGCCTCGCCCGAAACCGTGGATCGTCTGGAGCACGTGGCGGACCTGGCTGGCACGCCGGGCGAGGCCGCCAAGTGCGTCGAGGCAGTGCTGGACGCTGTCGATCCGATGTTGTTCTCGGAAATGGCCCTGCGCGCGGCCAGCTTGCACCTGCGGACCAGTGGCGCGGACAACGAAGAGGCGGCGCTCAAGCTGTATCTGCGGGTGCTTGAAGCCGATCCTGAGAACATGACCGCGCTGGAAGCGCTGGATGCGCTCTATCGCCAGCGCGGCGAGGGACGTCACTTGGCCGAGGTCATCGAAAAGCGCGGTGCACTTGAGCTGGATCCGTCGCGACGGCTTGCTCTCTACGGCGAGGCGGCGCATCTGCACGAGTCGAGCGGCGACCTCCCGGCCGCCATTGCCGCCTGGCGCGCGGGGCGCGAAGACGACGAGACCAACCTGGACGCCATCGACGAGCTGGCGCGCCTGTACCAGACCTCCGGCGAGCACGAGAACCAGGTGGAAATCCTGCGCGAGAAGGCCAGGTTGCTCGATGACAGCCGGCAGCGCTGCGCGGTGCTGATGCAGATAGCGTCCATCAAGGCCGGCCCGCTGGCGGACGCCGCAGGCGCTGTGGAAGCGATCAAAGACGCCCTGGACGCCGATTCGCAGGACGCGACCGCTTTGGCCACCCTGGTCGACCTTGAAGAAAAGCGCGGCGACTGGGCGGCGGTAGAGGAAGCGCTCTTGCGGCAAGAGGCAGCCGCAAACGGCGCGGAGCGAGTCGCGGTGCTCGGACGGCTGGCCAGCAACGCAGCGGATCGACTCCAGGATCTCGATCGTGCGCTGTCGTACTTGCAGCAGATCCTGGCTGCGGATCCAGAAAATGCAGCCGCCTTCACCGAGACCGAGCGGCTCTTGACCTCGCTTGAGCGTTGGCATGAGCTGATCGAAATGCTCGAGCGGAAAGCCAACCTCGAATCCCAGCACGGCAACGCGGCTGCCGAGCTCGGCTACCGCGTGAAAGTGGCTGCCATCTGGGGCGAGAAGCTTGGCGCCGAGGACAGCGCGCTCGAAGCGCTGGAGGCTGTCTTGGCGCGCGAGCCGGGGCACTTCTCGTCGCTGATGGCGGTGGCGCGCATCCACGAGAGCCGGCAGGCCTGGGAGCAAGCCAGCGCTGCCTTGCAAAGGGCAGCCGCCGCCGCGCAGAGTCCCCAAGACAAGGCGGATGTGTCCTGTCGGCGGGCTGCGATTCGAGCGGCCAACGGCGCCAGCCCCGACGAGGTGTCGGCGCTCTACCAGGATGCTTTGGCCAACGATCCGAAGTGGCTGCCCGCCATCACGGCCCTGGAAGGCATCGCTCGCAAGGCTGGCAACCACTCGCAATTGGTGGCACAGCTGTCGGCGCGGCTGGAGCTGGAAAAGGACGAGGCCAAGCAGAAGACCCTGCTCTCCGAGATCGCCACGCTTTTCCTTGGGCCGCTCGGCAGGCCGAACCAGGCGGTGGCGCCGCTGGAGCGTTTGGCCAAGCTGCTGCCGAACGATTTGGCGGTCAAGGAAAACCTGGGCCGGGCGCTCATTGCATGCGGCCGCCTCGACGAAGGCGAGTCGGCGCTCAACCAGTTGATCGAGCAGATGGGCAAGGCGAGACGTCAGAAGGACGTCGCCCGCCTGCAATCCGTGCTTGGCAACTTCGCCGAAGCGCGCGGGGACCTCGACTTGGCGAAGCAGCGCTACGCCACGGCCTACCAGATCGATCCGACCCAGGCGTCGGTCTTGGGCGCGCTATCGCGGCTGTCGCTGCGGCAGAACGACGTCGAATCGGCGCGCCGTTATTTGCGTACGCTGCTGTTGCAAAGCTTCGACGAGAAAGCCGCCGGAATCACCAAAGCGCAGGTCTACTTGGAGCTCGGCAATTTGCACCGTGAAGCCGGTGAATACGCCAAGGCCCGCAACATGTTCGAGCGCGGTCTCGAGTCCGAGCCCAAGAACGAACAGCTCAAGCAAGCCTTGGCGACGACCCCGAAGTCGTAGGCGGACCTAGAATCACAGCGGCGCCAGGAACTGCCAAATCTCCGGGCCGGCGAAGGGGGCGGGCTCGTGCACCCCATCGAAGGTACACCAGACCACCGGGTAGCCGGGGTCGCAGCCTTGGTAGGTCACGCAGTTGTTGGCGTCGGGCGCGGAGGTCTGGGGGCTGCAGTTGTTTCGGGTCGCGAACTCGTTGCGTGCGGCTTGGCCCTGGGCCGGCGGAATGGTCGTGTCGTTGGTCCCGTGCGACGCCCAGTACGCGATGTGTTTGCCAGCCGGGCAGGGGCTGGGAAGCTCTCCCGACATCGGTGCGATGGCTCGGAAAACGTCGCTTCGGTTGCACCCGATGTTGATGGTCATGATTGCGCCCATGCTGAAACCGATCGAGAAGATGCGGCTCTTGTCGATGCAGAGCTGGGACTCGAACTGGGCCACCATCGCGTCGACAAACGGGAGGTCCTGGCTGGAAAAGCCGCCGGACTGCGCCTGGGGTGCGACGAAGATCGCGCTGCCGTTGGCTTCGCTTTCCACGCCGAAAAAGGGGCCGGTCAGGGGCGCGCCGCCGTCGGCGACCCAGTTGTCGTCGTACTTGGCGCCGTGAAAGCCGAAAATCAGCCGGTACGGATGGGTTGCCTCGTATCCGTCGGGAAGCTTGAGGATGTATTCGCGCGACGTTCCCGAAACGTCGATCGTGGCGCGACCACTGGCGGGGGCCGTCTTGCCGCAGCCGGCGCTTGGCACCGCGGCCGAGGTCCCGGTGCCTCCGCCAGTCGCGCCGCCCGTCGCAGGGGGCGTGCCTTTTCCGCTCGTGCCGCCGCTGCCGGACTTGCCACCGCTGGCCCCACCGCTCGCACGGGTTCCGCCGGCCGTCACGTCGCCGCCGCTGCCGGGACTGTCAGCGTCCGCTGATGCCCCCCCAGCTTCTCCGCCGGTCGGCTGCTGCGTACTTCCGCCGGCCCCACCTGCTGCGCGTCCGCCGAGTCCGCCGCCGGCTCCGATCCTGGTGTCCGCCGCGGCCCCACCGCTTCCAATAACTGTGCCCTGCGACGAGCCGCCAGCGCCACCGCTCATGGCCGCATCGGCTTGACCCGATCCGCCCGCAGTCGAAAGTCCGCCGACGCCTCCGGATCCGGCTGGCGATGGCTGGCCAGACTTTCCGCCACACGCCAACGTGACGAGTGCGCAGACGATGGCCAAGCCCTTGGCGGTGCTATGGGTCCCGGTTGATCGCATGGCCATCTCCCTTGCCAGCCAGTCTACACGCCGCCCTTGGCGAGTACGACAGTCGAAGTGTGCTGGGGACGACCGGCTAGTGCCGCCGGTCAGAATATCAGCCATGTTTTGGCCGCCGATCCATCCCGGCCAGCTGCGTTGCTCCTCGGTTACATAGCTTCGGCTATGCGCCCTCGTCGCGCCTTGCCGGCCGGGCGCCTCGTCACCCAAAACATGACCGCAATTCTGACCGGCGGCACTAGTGGCACTGCGCCACGCCTGCGCCGATGATGCCGACCCCGAGGGTTCCCAAGTGCCGAACTTGCGCCTCGCCCTTGCGATAGCCGAAGACTTCCGATTGGCTCGCGCTTGAGGCACCAACGAACAGAAAGAACTGGCCTTGCCAATAGACGAGGGCAAACGAGGGCCAGTCGTACCCGGCCGGCACCGTGGTCACGTCGATGGCTGCGCCGGTCTTCGGATCCATGTTGAGAAGCAGCGAGGTGCTAGTACCGATGGAGAAGCCGTACAGCTCGCCATTCGGGCCGGCGGTCAGCTCGGGCGGCGGCACATCCGGGGTTATGCGGCCGACGGTGGTCAGGGCGAAGGTAGTCAGGTCAATGCGCGAAAGAACGCTCGACTTTCTGTCGCCAGTTGGCGCGATGTAGAGCGTTTGTCCGGCGGGGGTATCATCCGGCAAGAGCGCCATCCCAAACGGCTCTTGCAGGATGGAGAATGGATTGAAGCGCGTGAGGCTCGAACGAAAGGTGGTCAGGTCGACGGCGCACAGATCGCCGAGGTGATTCGAAATGTAGGCCGGACCGATGGTGGATACCGCCATCGAATTCAGGTCACTGCCGGCGCAACCGACGCTTGCCAATGGCGTGAGTGTCAGGGCGTCCGGGTCGAATCGGTAAAGATACGTGTCGTCGCCGAGCAACATGACGTAGGGATCGACGGAAGTGCAGTTGGGAGAGGTGCGCGTATTGAGGCGCAGATCGCTGTTGCGTGCCTCGGCTCCAGCGTCTGCGTGTCCGGCTGCCGAGCCCTGAGAAGCGTCTTCCAATGCCGTGCGATAGCCGATGCAGCCCCCAAGCAACGGCAGAAGCCAAAAGATCCTGGCAAGGAACGGCTGCCGCAGATTCGGTTTCATGAATGCTCGATCGACGAGGTTGCCAAATTATTGCACGGGGTGGCAGGGGTGCAAGGGAAGGAACCGTCCCGCGGTGCGACTACTGGCTCCGTCGGGCGATGCGCGCTAGTCTGCGCTTCCACCGATCATGCCAAACTTCATTCCCGACCGAGCCAGGTTCCTGGACCTTGCCAAGCAAGGCCGCCTTTGCTTCGTGTATCGGGAGTGGTTGGCCGACGCCGACACGCCCGTCTCGGTCTTCGCCAAGCTTGGACGCGGGCCCTACTCGTTCTTGCTTGAAAGTGTCGTCGGCGGCGAAAAGTGGGCCGCCTACAGCTTCGCCGGTGTCCGCCCGCGTGCCGTGTTTCGCGCCAAGGGCAAGGACGTCGAGGTGCTGAAGCCCGACGGGCCTGGCATGCGTCTGGCGGAACGCGTGCGGGTCGAGAATCCGCTCGAATACCTGTCGAGCGCGCTGACGTCGATGCCCGCGGCGGTGCCGTCGGGCTTGCCGCGCTTCTTCGGCGGCGCGGTCGGCTGGCTTGGCTACGACATGGTCCGCCACTTCGAACGGCTGCCGGACCGCACGCCGGACGAATTGGGCCTGCCGGACATGTGCTTCGCGCTGACCGACACCGTGGTGGTGTTCGACAACTTGCGTGGCACGCTCAAAGTCGTGGCATCGGTCGATGTGGCTGGCAAGGATCCAAACAAGGCCTACGACGAAGCCTGCGCGAAAGTGGAGGAGATCTTCGAGCGCCTGATTTCGCCATCGCCACCGCTGCCGCCACTTGATCTCGATCTGGCCGGGAAGGGGGCGCACACCGTCGAGCCGGTTTCGCGCACCAAGAAAGCGGACTACCTGGCAGGCGTCGGCAAGATCAAGGAGTACATTCTCGCTGGCGACGCCTTTCAGGTCGTCTATTCGCAGCGCTTCGATGTGCCTCGCGGGGCGGTCGACCCGTTCGACGTCTACCGGGTGCTACGCGTGACCAACCCGTCGCCGTACATGTTCCACCTGGAGTTTCCCGAGGCGGTTGTCACCGGCGCCTCGCCCGAAGTGTTGGTTCGCCTGGACGAGGGCAAGGTCGAGGTCAGGCCGATCGCGGGCACGCGCAGGCGTGGCGCCAACCCGACCGAAGATCAGGCGCTGGAAAAGGAGCTGCTGGCCGACCCGAAGGAACGCGCCGAGCACGTCATGCTGATCGATCTCGGACGCAACGACGTGGGCCGCGTAGCCGCGCCCGGGTCGGTACGGCTGGACGAAACCATGATCGTCGAACGCTACTCGCACGTCATGCACCTGGTGTCGAACGTGAGCGGCACGCTGGCGAAGGGCCTTGCGGCCAAGGACGTGGTGAAGGCGGCTTTCCCGGCCGGCACCCTGTCGGGCGCGCCCAAAATTCGCGCCATGGAGATCATCGAGGAGCTGGAGCCGTCGCGCCGTGGGATCTACGGCGGTGCGGTCGGCTATCTCTCGTACACCGGCAACATGGACCTGGCCATCGCCATCCGCACGCTCGTGACCGCGGGCGACACCATCCACGTGCAAGCCGGCGCCGGCATTGTGGCGGACAGCCGGCCGGAGGCGGAGCACGAGGAGTGCCTCAACAAGGCGCGTGCCGTGGTCAAGGCGGTCGAGCTGGTCCGGCAATCGTCAACCGTCGGTCGAGGAGGGCGGTAGCCATGCTGCTGGTCATCGACAACTACGATTCCTTTACCTACAACCT
>PMLH01000040.1 GCA_003159055.1 Myxococcales bacterium | reverse complement strand
AGGCCCAGGCTGAAGTCACTTTCGGAGAGTGAAACGGGCTGCCCCGCAGACACTGCTGCCGGCAGGAGCACCGTCAGCAGCAACGGCAAGAGCGTTGCTGGCCAGACAAGGTGCCGGTGCCACTTATGTGAGCGAGGCGTCGATGATTGCCCAGACATGGGGCACCTGCGGACCCGGCCCAGAAAGCCCCTGTGATGTTGGCAATGTCTTTTGGGCACGCAGAATCTCTTGAGCATCGGCGCAGCAGCCGCACTAAGGCGGCGGTGAAAACGCTCCAGGCTGCATGAACCCGTACGGTTTGGGTGGTCGCCGCGCCTCCATCTCGTCTAGCCGCTTGGCCTGCTCGGGGGTGAGGATCGAACGAAGCTCCTTTTCCATCTGGTCGTTGATGGCCTGGCTGGTCACGGTCGACGGGGTCGTGTTGGTAGGCATGCGAGCTGCCCGGAACCTGAAGGCGGTTTGCGGCACGTGCCTCCGCGGCTTTGTCCGTCGCGCGAGATCTCACAAGCCGCGCCCTCGCTCAGCTTCGCGCATGCCTCGATCGCCTCGGGCGGGGGCGCCGGCATGCAGGCGATAGTCTCGTTCCCATGCATGCCTTTTCCGCAGGTCCCCTGCAGGGTCCTGCCGTGAAACGACATTGTGCACGTCGCGCCTTCGCTCTGATTGGCACAGGCATCGACGGCTTCTTGCGGCGGTCGATGCGGAGGCATGCAGGCTAGGGCGCCCTGGCCGTCGGGACCGTTTACACAAGTTCCCTGTACGGCTTTCCCATGAAACGACACCGTGCAGGTCGCACCCCCGCTCTGGTTGGCGCAGGCATCGATGGCCTCCTGTGGCGGCTGATGCGGCGGTCCGGGTTCACGGTCGCCCGCAGCACGGGCCTGGGTCGAGGGGAACCCGAGCAGGGCCGCCAGGGCGACGCCGGCAACGAGTCCGACATTTCGCATAGTCATCATCAATCTCCTTTCCTCGAAGAGAAGACATCCGAACCTCGCCCAGTGTTACTGCGATTCCCTCCAAGAGCGACGATTCGACAACGTTTTTCGTTCGCTGGGTGTGTGCGACGGCATTTCTACTAGTGCCGCCGGTCAGAATATCAGCCATGTTTGGGCCGCCGATCGCACTGGAAACCCTGGAAGGGTTTCCACACCTTCCCGCGATGGGCTCCGGCTGGCGTAGCCAGCCTGCGCCCATCGCGATCCATCCCGGCCGGCGGCGTTGCTCCTCGGTTACATAGCTTCGGCTATGCCGCCCTCGTCGCGCCTTGCCGGCCGGGCGCCTCGTCACCCAAAACATGACCGCANNCGCAATTCTGACCGGCGGCACTAGATAGGCGGCCTGCGTGCGGCAATTTTTGCCCCAAACGCGGCTCTCGCCGGCATGTCTTGCCTGGTCTTCGCTGCAGTCGGAAGCTCTTGCCGGATCCTCGTGGCGACCAAGCCCGCACTCGTCGGTGCCTCGATCACGATTGTTGCAAAATGTTGCAGGCCGGGCGCTTGCAATGCGTTCGGTGGTTCCGCAAACACCCTAGCAAAGGAGACACCATGTCAGTTTCAGGTATTAGCAGCAGTGCCATGAGCTCGGCGGACTACGCAGAGATGCGTCAGAAGATGTCCGACATGATGGCCAAGAACATGCTCCAGGACCTGGACACCGATGGCGACGGCTCTATCTCGAAGAGCGAGCTACAAAAAGCAGCCCAAGCCGCGTCCAGCAGCACCTCGACCAGCGACGCGTCGTCCTCAAGCAGCAGCACGTCGTCCTTGGACGAGTTGTTCAAGACATTGGACGCCGACGGGAACGGAAGCGTCTCACGGTCCGAGCTCTCATCCTACCTGCAAAAGGCTGGTCCGCCGCACGGAGATGACGGATCTGCCCGGCCCGACGGTCCTCCGCCCGGACCGCCCCCCGACATGTTCAGCATGGGCGATTCGTCCTCCTCCGCGTCGACGGCGACCTCAACGACGTCGTCAAGCACGAACGGCAGCAACAGCAACGACACGCTGACCGCCGAACAGCGCATGGTCTTCGCCTATCAGCAGCTGATGTCGTCGTTGCAGACACTCGGAGATTACGGCAACGCCAGCACGAGCACTGCCGCGCTCAGTATAGCGGCGTAGCTGACGTCGGCCGCGATTCGATGGCCCGCCGACGAGGAATAGGGCAAGTTGGGGGGCCCTACCTGGTCGGCGGCCGTCGCCAGCACAACCCTCAGCTGGCGGCCGCACGGCCCGCTCGGTTTCGCTCGTCCTGGCCAGAAAGAAGTCGAACGCAATGAACACACCGCACAGGAAACAATCATGCCCCGGACCATTCACAGTTACCGACTGAATACCGGCGACCTCACCCTCGCGAGCGTCAGCGACGCGTCGGAGCTTCGGGTTCGCCTACTGCCGTCAGTGCTCGGCGCGACGGCCACTGCTGGCCTGGTCAGCGAACGATGTAGCGTCCAGACCGAAGCCGCGGGTCGAGTTCTGACCGTTACGATTGGCGCCGGCCAACGGTCCTTGCTCCGCGCTTGGGTCGTGCTCGACGGCCGTGACCTTGCTCGCATCGTCCCTGGTCCCCGCGTGTTGGACTTGCCAACTCCAGTCTGCATCGTCGAAGTCCTCGAACCGAGCCCCAGCGATCCTGTCGTGGGATGGCTGCGATCGCTGTTGGACGCCTTGGCTTTGGCTTGGGTTAGTCACTGCCGTACGTCGACAACAAGTCAGTAGCAACGCTCATTCGTACCGGAGCGCATCGATAGGATTGAGGGCAGCTGCCCGACGGGCCGGGAAAAACCCGAAGATCACGCCGATCGCTGCCGAGAAAAGGAACGACGCCACGTTGATGGTGGCGTCGAAAAGATAGGGGACACCCATCACGCTGGCCAGTCCCATCGATGCCACGGTCGCCAGCGCAATCCCGAGCAGACCGCCGATGCCCGACAGCACCACGGCCTCGATGAGGAACTGTAGCAGCACCTCCCGCTCGAACGCGCCGATGGCGAGGCGGATGCCAATCTCTCGTGTGCGCTCGGTGACCGACACCAGCATGATGTT
>PMLH01000295.1 GCA_003159055.1 Myxococcales bacterium | reverse complement strand
AGGTCCGCGAGGCGATCGACAGTGCAGCGCAAGGTGTACGCGACCGCAAGGTGAAGAAGGTCGCAGCGATCGTCTCGCAGCAGTACGCCGACAAGGAGGGGCACGACAGGCAGGCCATCCTCGGTGTCCTGCGCGCCCACATTCTCCTGCGGCCCAATCTGTACCTGGTGACGCGCATTTCGTCGGTCGTGTGCGAGGAGCCGGGACAGTGCGGGGTTCGAATGCTGGCGGCGATGGCATCGGTTCCGACAGAGACGCTGCCCGATCTCGTGAAATTGCAGGCCGACGTCTACCGGTTCGACCTGACCTTGGTCGACGAAGACGGAAGCTGGCGGGTCCGTAGCGCGGTTTGGTATCCCGCCAGCGCGAAAGACCTCTTGTGAGTCCGACCAGTTAATAGGCCATTCGAGCCGTAAGTCCAGGGGAAGCTCCGGCCACGGGCACGAGATCGCTACGTCGACCTTCGACGAAGAAAAGGATGCCCGTGGTCACCGCGGCGGCGCCCGAGATCGCCCAGAGCACATTCGCTGCGTTCTTTCGATCGGTCACGCTGCCGATATCGCTTTCGCTGCAGTGGGGATCGCCTCCGCTCGCTCTCCCGCACGATCGGTCGAGCGAATCGAACTTGGATTGCATGGACACGCTGACGATGGTGGCGGCCGCTGCCAAGGCCACGGTCGAACCCGCGGCGACCCACGTCCACTTGCGGCCCAGCCACCAGCCGGGGCTGGTCTGGCTGGCCTGCGCAAGCGACTCATCCGTCGTCGGCTGTGGCGGTGCGGCGAATCGTGTCGCGTCGGTCCGCGGTGCAGGCCGATCGGCGTGCGCGACCGGTCGCAGCTTGGGCGTCCGAAGGTCTGGCGCGACCACCTCGGACGTCGGGGCGAGCGGCTGGAGTTGGATGACCAGGTTTCGAATCGAGCCGATGGCAACCTCTACGTCCTCAACGAAGGGAATCGCGTCCGCGTGGCGAGCGGTAATCTGGTGCTTGCCCGGCTCGGCCCACAGCATATCGGGCAGAGGAGCAAGTCCAACCACTTTGCCGTCGACGCTGATCTCGGCCCTTGCCGTCGCGCACTCGAGGTGTAGGCGACCCAACTTGGCCTGCAGCTCGGCGCTCGCCGCATGGGCATCCGCTATCATCTCCGCCGAATCATTGGGTGGATCGAGCAGGAAGCTCTCGAATGCGTCCATGGCTTCGGCCAGCCGGCCGAGCGCGCGCTTGGTCTGCGCGATGTTGTAGAGTAGCTTGGGACTCGCATATTCCGCGTAGGCTTGTGTGAACTTTTCGAGCGCCGGGGCAAATTCGCCCCGGTCGTAGAGCCTGGTTCCTTCCCCGAGCAGCACCTTGGCTCTTCCTTTGGACTCTAGGTTTGCGCCCGGTCCGGCTGTTTGGGCAAATGTTGCGATCAGAATCAGCGACACAATCACGGCTAGAGCTCCTCGAACAGTCGGTGTTTGGACTTCTCACCGGTTGGGACGTGTTTGTCCTTTCCAGCGGCACGGCCGGTCAGCTTGACGGATCTTTCCCTCTTGCTCCTCGCCGTCTTTTCCGCCGGCGGGTGCGCCGGTGGCGGCTCGCTGCTGCTGGCAGCGTTCCCTGTCGGGACGGGCGTGGCCTGTTCCGGCGCAAACGCGGACGACGAGCTCGACGGTAGCGCCACGACGCTGGGCCGAGGCAGGGCGGGGAGGGGAGCGGGCGAGGCCCTCGACGTGGCACTGGGCGAGCGCAAGAGAAGCGCGCCTGCCGTGACGAGCGCAATGGTCGCTGCGGCCGCTATCGGCAGCAAGCGCCAACCGGGTCTTCTGAAACGCGGGAGTCTTTCTGTGTATCGCGGGACAGATATCCCGCCTTCCTCAACCGCGTCGGTGGATGCTGGTTGTTCTGCCGCCGCGCCCTTGTCAGTGGCGTCTGCGGCCAACACCTGGGCAATGTTTGCGTCGGAAATGGGCGTCAAGCACACTGGCGCTGGCGTCGTGTCCGTGGCGTGCCCGAGCGCCGCCATCTCGAATGCACGCGCGAAGTCGCGGATGGATGGGTACCTGTCCACGTAATGCTTGGAAAGGGCTCGGCGCAAGACGGCCTCTGCGGCGGGGTGCAGATCCGGCACTTCCGTGACCAGGGACGGCGGCTCGATCCGAATGATCTGGAAAAACAGGGCGTTCGTGTCGTCGGCCATGAACGGTGGGTGCCCGCAAAGGATCTCCCACGCGATGCACGCAAGCGCCCACTGGTCGGCGCGGTGGTCGGTTTCGTCGCTCCTGCCCAGCGCTTGCTCGGGGCTCATATAGACAGGCGTTCCGACGACCGATTGCACGCCGGTGAGCCGCCTGCCGCTGGCGGCCTTCACCTTCGAAATCCCGAAATCGAGGATCTTGACGAATTCCGGCTCACCGGGAACTTGCAGCAGGAAGATGTTGGCCGGCTTGAGGTCGCGGTGGACGACTTCTTGCGCGTGGGCTGCCCCCAGTGCGGACGCGGACTGCATGATGATCCTGGCCGCAATCTCCACGGGCAGGCGAATGGTCTTCTGCAAACGCTGGTCGAGGTCTTCGCCTTCGAGGTATTCCATCACCAG